>JAILDS010000175.1 GCA_024689165.1 Clostridia bacterium | reverse complement strand
CTTATCGACTGCTGCGCCGGGGTATGCGAGCTCGACGCGGTGGTGAGGCTCATCACCGACAAGCCCGTTGAGGTGCTCGTCACCCACGCCCACGCCGACCATATCGGCGGCGCTTCATGGTTCCCGACTGCGAGGCTCCATCCGAAGGAGCTCGGCCGCGCGAGGGCGTACGTCTCCGTCGGGCAAAAACTGTATTTCCTGAATATGCACCGTTACAGGTGCAGCTCCAACAATATCCGCGCGCGGGACGCATTTCAGCGCAAATTCAAGACGGAATTCCTGCCCGTGAACGAGGGCGACGTGTTCGACCTCGGCGGTAGGAAGATAGAATCATTTTTTACCCCGGGTCATACGATCGGGCACATGATCTTCAGAGACACCCTGACAGGCTCGGTCTTTGCCGGGGACAACGTCAACAAGCTCGTGACGCTGCAGTACCCGTTCGCCGATTCGATGGAGACGTGGGTCCGCGCCGCCGAAAGGACTCTTGAGATAGCCGGAGACGGCACGATGTACGGAGGCCACGGGAATTACCCGATCGTGATCGACGACGTCAGACAGTGTATCGACGCCGCGAAGGAGATAATCGCCGCGGCGGATCCCGCGGCCCACAGACCCGTCAGGGACACGCATCTCGTCAATACCGACAAGAAGCTCATTGCAAAAAAGACCGTGGGTCCGGAAAAGCTTCCGGCCATCGTGTACAGACTCGACAGGATAACAGACTGAGTCCTTCGCGGCGCTCAAACGTTTTTTCGATACGGAAAGAGAGAGGATATGACCGCTTCGGAGATACTGAAAAAAACAACGCCCGGCGATACGCTTCCGACGCGCCCACCTGACGCCGTCGGCGAGATGAAAAACAGCGAGGGCGGTATCAGGATAGAGCTGTGGGCAGGGACCGGTCGGGAAGCCGGTGAACAGGCCCCGGACTCAGTGTCTGTCATATCCGCCGCGAGAGGCACGGCTTTCGCCGGAGCCGAAAACGACGTTTACGCCAAAGCCTGCGCGGCCGTCGCTGCGGAAGCTCTCGTCGGCAAACCCGTTCCGGACGTTTTCAGGATGTCGCGGGCGTTCTGCTTTTATAACGTGGACGACCTGCCCAACGATAAGATCTTCTTTTCTCCGATGTGCGCAGAGGCCTGCGCCGCAGCCGCCGCCCGGCTTGCCGGAGGACAGCATTCGGCGAAACAGCCCTTGTGATGCAAAAAAGTGATTCAAAAAACCGTCTGCGTTTTGCCTTTCAGGCATACGGCAGACGGTTTTTATATCGGTTTTTATTTCATTTCGTCCGGCGTATCGCGGCGCGGCCCGGTGAAATGCTTCCTTACTCTGTATTTCTTATATATGCGCTGATAGACGACGATCAGCACCGGGATGCCGCCGAGGCAACCCGCGGCGAGGACGGCGCCCGCAGTGCCGACGTTGAACAGCCCCAGCACCGACGATATCCAGAAAACCGCGGAGTAGGCGAGCCACATTATCCCGTTGGCCCTGTTATATGCGGGCACGTCGGAGATCTCTTTTTCGCTGACCTCGCTGTTTGCCCAGAACCACATGGGCTTTTTCCGCTTCCAGGCAAAAATGCCGAGCCCGGTAAAAAACGCTGACAAGGGGAGCATGATGACGAGAAAGATCGTAGTTTCCATAATAATCCGCCTCCGCTGCGAAGCCGCTTTAACTGCCTGTGCCGAGCCGTTTTGCGATGAACGCGCTTATCTGCCTGTGCGCCTCGCGCGCCTCCGGGAATATCCTGTAAACCGGGTAGGCGTGGAACATGCCTTCGCCGACGAGAAGGTCGGCTTCAAGCCCCGCGTCCCTGAACTTTTTAACGAGCGTCTGAGCTTCGCTCAAAAGCATCTCGTCGCCGCCGACTGTAACGAACAGGGCGGGGAAGCTTTTGTCATACTCGGCCAGCGCGGGGGAAATGTACGGGTCGTTCCTGTCGTTGTCGCCGAGCCACATATAAAGCTCGCTTTGGGCGAGAAGCTCTCTGACCTCTTCCTTTGAAGGCGTCACGCCCTTTATCCCGAAAACCGGGTCGACCTTGTAGTTGTACACGTATGAGTCGCCCGAGGCCGTCATGTCTATCCACGGGGACATAAGGACAGATGCGTTGGGCATCCGACGCCCACTGTCGCGGAGCCTGAGGAGCAGGTCCATCGTCAGGTGGCCGCCGGCGCTGTCGCCGACCGTGACGATGTTCTCTTCTTTATAGCCCTGAGAGATCAGCCAGTTCCAGACCTTTTCTGTGTCGTCCAGCGCGGCGGGATAGACGTGCTCCGGCGCGCAGCGGTAATCGAAGTGTACGACCGTTCCGCCCCCGCTCGCCTTTGAGTAGCTTTTGTTGGAAAGCCGGTAATAGAACATCATGCGCGAGATATACGCCCCGCCGTGGATAACAAGAACGGCCTTGTCGCTCTTGTTTTTCTTCGGGGCGAACACCTCGGTCGGAACACCTTCTACATCGATCTTTTTGAAGGAGTAGCCTATCGGCGGGATGTAATGCCTGAAAAGCGGCTCCATGGAGCGCAGGTCCTTTACGACCTGCTTTTTCTTTTCTTTTACGATGTTCGGGTTGACGTTCCCCGCCGCGCGGGCTATGAATCTGAACAGTCTGCCTGAAAGACTCGGCATGAGCGTCTCCTTTACTGCCGGGGGGCGTTAGTTTACTGCTTGGCCCCGTTGTCGAACATCTCGAGCGTCTTGACGGTCACGGCGTAGCAGTCGGCTATGCCGTTTTCGTTGAGGTTGTCATAAGTGTCGCGGCGGGTGTGATAATAGTTTTCGAGCTTATGGTTGAGCCCGGTGACGCCGCCGGAGCGGAAACCGGCCTTATGGAAAGCGGCGTCATCGGTCGCGCCGCCCAACGGGGGCACCCAACCTTTTTTGCAGAATATGCCGAGCTCCTGAGCCGCCTCATAGAAAAGGTCGTTGATATCCTTGTCGGTCTTCATCGTGCCGTTGAGGTTCCTGTAATTGACCATGAGCTGCTTGGGGTCATGGATTGTGTCGTACGAGACGATGAACGTGGGCACGTCCTGATATTCGCCCTTATGCGCCTCGCCCCACGCCATCGCGCCGCGAAGGCCTGCCTCCTCGGAGCCGGTGATGATCACGCCGACCTCGGTGTTCTCGAGCTCCACGCCCTCGTCCTTGAGAGCCTTGAGCAGAGCGATGCCCATGTAGCAGCCGGTGAGGTTGTCGTTCGCGCCGTCGACTATCCTGTGCTTGTTCCACAGGAAATACAGCCCTATGAGGAACGGGACGAATACAAGACCGACGAGACCCGCCTTGAACAGCGGGTCGGCGGTGTTTATCACCGCTGCGCCGACGCCGTATTTGCAGACGTAAATGATCGAGATCGCGAGGTAATAAAACGCGCCGCCGAAGCCGATGAGAGCGTGGGTCTCAAAGCCCACGCCGCCGAGGGCGTAATTGACGGGCCATTCCCACGCGGCGTCGGAGTGGCCGTTGAAGAAAATGCGCCTTTTGACTTCGCCGGTGCAGCTTTTGACCGCGGTGAGGTTGTGCCCCGTCTTTTCGGGGAAGAACCTGTCGACTACCTTTTTGTAGAGGCCGAACTGCAGCACCGAGAGGGTGAGCCCAAGCACTATCAGAACGACGGAAACGATGGGAACGAAGAAGAAAAGGACGATGGAAACGAGAGCAAAGGTGAGCGTAAAGTAGAGCCAGCCGAAGAAAGAGCCGGGGTTTTCCTTGAAGGACTCGACCTTCGTGTACTCGCAGCCGCAGTCTTTGCAGACCTGTTCCATGTATTCCGTGGCTATCTTTTCGCCCTCGGAACCGGGAGAACGCTTGGGCATGTCGCGGCAGATGTGGGTTATCTCGTCGATGATCCACTTGGCGGTTTCGTTCTTCTTGTCGATAAGAGTTTTGAGATCCATTCTTTTATATCCCCTTCTTAAAGATTTGATACGAATTTTACGTCTGCTTCATTGCCGTTTACCGTGACAAGACAGGCGGTGAAGCTGCCGCGCTTATCCGTTTGTGAGCCGATGACGAGCCTGCACGGCTGCCCGAGGTCGTCATAATCGCTGCCCGGTTCGCTGATCTTGACTTTATGGGTGTGTCCGCACAGCATCAGGTCGGGCCTGACTTCATTCCTGAGTCCGTCGCACCAGTGGCGGTAGAGCTCCTGTTCGATATTGAACGGCTCCTCGTCCACGTGTGGGAACGGGTAATGGGCGACGACGAATCTGAACCCCGTCCCGTCGGCTTCATACTCCCGTGAGGCGACGACGCGGTCGAAAAACGCGTTTTCCGCAAGACGGAACTCATGGCAGCAGTTCGCGCCGCCGTATTCCGGGTGGGAATCGTCCTTGTCTTCGCCGCAGTCGAGTATCAGGAACCAGTATCTGCCCAGCCTGACGGTGTAGTAGGTGCAGCCGTTCTCGGTCGGCAGGAACCTTCCCATGAATTCGGCCGCCGCGCCGCGCAGGTCGTGATTTCCCCTCGCGTAGATCACCGGTCTTTCACCGCCGGTCATGGCGCCGGCAAGCTCGTAGACCGCGTCGAAGTGCGCCGTTTTTTCCGAGTTTTCGAATATGTCGCCGTTGAGGATGAGACAGTCTATATCGGTCTTTGCGGCTTTATAAGCCTGTATTGCCGGCGCGGTATTGCCGTGGGTGTCGGCTACGTGGAAGAATTTCGCCGGACCGTCCGCAGGTACGGGGTAAAAACGGTAGTCGAAGGTGAATTCCCTGAAAAAAACGCTGTAATAGGCAAGGCGCTTTTTCAGCGGCCTGACGACGACCGTATATCCGCCCGCCGCGTCGAGCTCCCGCATCGGGACGGTCACGCAGTGCACGAGACCTGCCGTGCGGAGTATGCCGTTGTCGTGGTCGTGGTAGACGTTTTTGCCGACCCTGACCCCGAAGGAGCATTTGCTGTTGACCCTCGCGAATATCATGTAATTGTCGCCTACGGCGAAAACCGTGGGGTGAAACATGAGGATATCTCTCAATTCAACTATCCCTTCTTTTGGACTGATAATATGTGATTTTAGTACTAAAATATGAATAAATATTTAACCGAATAAGAATTTTTTTTGAATGATTTTCACGAATCGGGTCGGTTTGAAAAAAAAAGCTTGACTTAACGGGCCGCGGTGATAAACTTCCTGCCGTCGACGGCTTTACCGTCGGACGAAAGCGAGGTGTATAACCTTGGAATTCTTTTCTAACAAAGCTGTCTCCGAAGACCTCAGGCTCCGCGCGGGCGAGCTGCTGGGAGAGTCCCCGCTGTTCTGCATAGCGTCGGATCTCACGCAGAGCTCCGAGTACGGAGCGCGCTACCTCTTCTTTGCACGCGACAGGCTCGTTTGTCTTGAAAAAGCTGAGGATCCTGCCGCCGCCGTACTTTTTGACGAGATCGAAGAGGCAAAGGTCAAACGGATGTACGGCAACGCCGTTTTCCGCTGCAGGCTGAAGGACGGCTCTTCCGAAAACCTTCTCCGCTTCTCTTACGCTGCGGCCGACATTTCCGACGCGGCTGCGGATTTCGTCGAGACCGTCCGCGACGAAGGTTTTTCCGAAGACGCGCTCGCCGCTGTCAAGGCGACGTTCGACAAACAGCGCTGCTTCTGCCCCAAATGCGGCAGAAAACTCCCGTCGCCCGACGCGCCGTGCATAAACTGCTCCGGCAAGGGCAAAACCTTTTCGAAGCTCGCCGCCTACGTAAGGCCCCAGACCAAAAACCTTGTTCTGTGCCTTATCCTCTCGGCAGTCACGACCGCCCTGTCGCTCGTGCCGACATACATCACCAAGCTCATGGTCGACGACGTCCTGCCGGACCGCGACATGGACAAGCTCGTAAAGATCATCCTGACTCTCGTCGGCGTCTACGTGGTGCAGTTCACGCTGACCGGCTTCCGTCAGTACCGTCTGAGGTGCGCTTCGGACGGGATCATCACGGGCCTGAAAAAGGATATCTTCGCCAAGGCGCAGTATCTGCCCATGAGGTTCTATGACAAGACCTCTACCGGCTCCGTCATTAACCGGATAAACTCCGATACCGCAGTCGTGCAGAACTTTATCCTGAGGATCTCGCAGGAAGCGATAGTCCAGTTCTTCACCATGGTCGGGATCATCGTCATAATGCTCTCGATGAACTGGCGGCTTGCTCTGCTTGCGCTGTGCCCGATCCCGCTCGTCGTTTTTGTCGCGCGCCGCTTCGGCAGGCTCATCGGCCCGAAATACCGCCGTCTCTGGCGCAGAAGCTCCGCCATTTCGTCCATGCTCACCGATTCCATCCCCGGCATCAGGGTCATCAAGGCGTTTTCCAACGAAAAGAGCGTTATCGGCAAATTCGACCGCTACTGCTCCGAGTGGGAAAAAGAGGATAAGGCGGCTGGCCTGTACGCGGCGATCTTTCCTACGCTGATCACGTTTTTCGTCACCTGCGGGTCCATTCTCATCTGGTTCATCGGCGGCAGATGGACCGTCGGCGGGTCCTTCGGCGTGACCTCGGGCATGCTGATCTCCTTCATTTCCTACGCCGGGACCTTCTATAACCCCGTCAATTTCTTCGCAAATCTCGGCGATTCCTACGAGAGCGCGATCGCCAGCGCGGAGAAGATACTCGACATACTCGACAGCGAGCCGGAGAGCGATTTCGGCGACTTCAGGGATGAGGAACCGCTTCACGGGAAGATAGAGTTCAAAAACCTCAGCTTCTCGTTCGACAAGTCGAAAAAAGTGCTTTCCGACATCAATCTGACCATCGAGCCGGGAGATATAGTAGGCATCGTCGGCACGACCGGTTCGGGCAAGTCGACGCTTATCAACCTGCTCATGCGCTATTACGACGACTACGACGGGCAGATCCTCATGGACGGCAGGGACGTCAAGGATATCGACATGCGCTATTACCGCTCCCAGATAGGATTCGTCCAGCAGGAGCCGCTGATGTTCAGGGACACGGTCTTCAACAACATCGCCTACGGCTCGGGCGAGGTGCACGTCGAACAGGTGCTCCACGCTGCGGAGGTCGCCAACGCGCACGGCTTTATCTCGAAAATGCCCGACGC
>JAILDS010000033.1 GCA_024689165.1 Clostridia bacterium | reverse complement strand
ATGGCGACCGACCTTGACTGGGACGGAAGGAACTCCCGTGTGTATTTCAGCGCCGAACCGGCTTTTACTCGTTCCGGAGGTCTGTTTTGCGAGGTCCCGTTCGGTCTGATCGAACGTGGAGACCCGACGGGCCTCGACTACATGGGCCTTACGGACGAGTGGCCTTCGCTGGGCTTCGCAGGCGTATCCGACGGAAAAACAAGTCTGGCTGTGATAAAAAGCGGACTCCCTGCGACAAAGCTCACAGACGGCGTGATCAGGATAAGCCTGCTCAGGTCGGTGACCTCTGACAACCCGACTTACGCGGGCACGAACGACCCGGGCAGACATTGCGCAGCATTTGCCCTTTCGTCATGGTCCGGTGATTTTGCCTCGGGCGACCCGGCTAAAAGAGCCAAGGTCTTCAACACAAGGGGCCTGACGTATGAGCTCGGACATGCCGGAGCAGATACCGCGCGATCTCAGGGAAGTCCCGACGTCAAAGATCCCGCCGCTTTCGTCGGTAAGCTGTCAGCCTCGCTTCCCGATGATCTGATACTCAGCGCTTTTAAGCTGTCCTGCGACGGTAAAAACACAGTCGTGCGTATCTATGAATCCTCGGGTAAAGCGGCGGATCTCGACGCTCCCGAAGGCGTCAGACTCGTTCGATGCGATTCTCTTGAGCGCCCGATCAATGAAGCCGAAGAGACCCATTATCCTTTCAGACCGTTTGAGATCGCGACGTTCAGGATTGTTATTTGATGTTGACAATACTATAGTCTTTTGTTAAAATCGAATTTGCAAATTATTTGCAAATTCGATTTTCAGATTATCAAAAAACAGGGACATTTTCGGATGACGCTGATCAAATGCACCGATCTGAGTATCGGTTATGACAACTCTGTCGTGCTTGAAGCCATAAGCTTTGAGGTCTGTTCCGGCGACTATCTTTGCGTCGTCGGCGAGAACGGCGCCGGCAAATCGACGCTTATCAGAACGCTTCTCGGTCTTCAGAAGCCGCTGGGCGGCTCGATTAGTTTTTCCGGCGGACTCAGACAGACCGAGATTGGCTATCTCCCTCAGCAGACCGTCGTTCAGAGGGACTTCCCGGCGAGCGTTACGGAAATAGTGATGTCGGGCTTTGTCGGCGCGAACGGCAGAAGACCGTTTTACACGCGCGGCCAGAAGGCTAAGGCCCGGATGAATATCGAGCGAATGGGGCTTCAGAACCTTGTCAGGCGCTGTTACCGCGAGCTTTCCGGCGGCCAGCAGCAGAGGGTCCTTCTGGCAAGGGCTTTGTGCGCGACCGACAAGCTCATCCTTCTCGACGAGCCGACCGCGGGGCTTGACCCAAGAGTTACGGCCGGAATGTATCAGGTCATAAAAGAGCTTAATGACGAGGGAATAACGGTCATCATGATCTCTCACGACCTTACGGCGGCGTTGGAATACGCTTCTCATATCCTTCACGTCGGAAGGGAAACCTTTTTCGGTTCGAAGGAGGATTACGTTTCCTCCGGGTTCTGCGAGCGTTTTCTGAAGGGCTCGAAAGCATCGTCGGCGTCGTAGAACGCCGGTTTACATTTTTTGATTTTTCGTTCGGTTCCGGGGTGATAAAAACATGCAGGACCTCAGCCTGTGGGCGCAGTTCGCCCAGGCATTTTCATACAGCTTCGTGATACGCGCGCTCATCGCGGGCGTGTTCATATCTCTGTCGTCTTCTCTTCTCGGCGTAACGCTCGTGCTCAAACGGTTTTCTTTCATCGGCGACGGTCTTTCGCACGTCGCCTTCGGTGCAATGGCTCTTGCATCGGTGCTTTTCACCGCTTTGAAAATATCGGACGAGCTTGAAAACGCCTGGGAAATGGCGATAATGCTCGTTATCACGACGCTCTGCGCCGTTCTTCTGCTCCGCGCCGGGCAGAAAGCCAGGATGGGCGGCGACGCCGCTGTGGCGACGGTTTCTGTCGGCGCGCTTGCTTTCGGTTATCTGTTCCTGAACAAATTCTCTACCTCGGGCAATCTCTCCGGCGACGTTTGCTCCACCCTTTTCGGGTCAACGTCGATCCTGACGCTCAAGACATTTGACGTCGTGCTCTGCGTCTGCATGTCGCTTGTCGTTACGCTTTTGTTCGTCTTTATGTACCACAAGATCTTCGCGGTGACGTTTGACGAAAGCTTTGCCCGCGCCACGGGGGTCCGCGCAAGTTTATACAACCTGTTGATTTCCGTGATAGTGGCTGTTATAATAGTTCTTGCGATGAATCTCGTCGGCTCGCTGCTCATAAGCGCGCTCGTTATTTTTCCGGCTCTTTCCTCGATGCGCGTTTTCAAGAGCTTCAGGGCCGTTACGATATGTTCCGCTGTTTTTTCCGTCGTTTGTTCTTTCACCGGCATAATGGTATCCGTCCCGCAGGGCACGCCAGTCGGCTCGACTATCGTCGCCATAGACGTTGCCGGCTTCGCTCTTTTCTGCTTTATCGGTTTTTTGAGGAGGGTCCGCGCAAAATGAAAAAAATTGTCAGCATAGCAGCCGTTTTTTGTTTATTGGCAGCCCTTTGTGGCTGTTCAAAGGACTCCGAAGCTGAGCCCAGCGACGGCGTCAAGACATCTCAGGTAATGGTCACCGTGCTTGACGCGACGGAGTATCTTCTGTATCAGAACATCTTCATGAACGATCAGGCGGATGAGTACGCCGGACTTGACGTGACAAAGCGCGGGACTTACGCTTCCATAGAGGACAAATTCAACGGGAAGACGAGATATTACGTCTGGGGGTATTACGACAATACCAAGTGCTGCGACTGGCAGTGGGAGTTTGTTCCGACGGACATTTCTTCACTTCCCGAGCCCGGTTCTCTGGTCGAGGTGACGGGTCTGTTCGAATACTCCGATGACGCTCTCGATAAATACTGGATCAACGGCGCTTCCGTCAAGGTCGACACGAAGTACGTCGGCGGCGCAGCCGCGGAAGTCGATATGACGAAGATGAGCGCTACACTTGAAAGGGTGCAGCTTGTCAACGTTCAGCAGTACGCTCAGGATTTTGACGGAAAAACCGTCGCCCTCTATGGCAGGATCGCCTCGCCCTCGAGCGTTCAGCACCCTTATTACGACGGAAGCTGGACGCAGGATTTCAGTTGCTCCGGCACGGCTCCCGCAACCGGCGTTACTGTAGTCGTCAGCGGTAAATATACCTCGGGCAGGCTCATTGATAACGCCGAAATAGAGGTCACGAATCAATTCTGACGGGCTGCTTACGGCCAACAGCCGTTTTTTCGGCAGCTTTTCAGATCGAACATATCCTACAGGTCAGGAGGTTAATTGATGTTTGACGAAACGATGTGCGCTAAATTTGAAAAAAAAGGCTTGACCTTCGACGACGTTCTGCTCGTTCCGGCAGAAAGCGACGTTCTGCCTGCAGACGTTGACATATCGGTCAGTCTGACCGACAGGATACGCCTTAATACGCCCATACTTACGTCCGCCATGGATACCGTCACCGAGACGCGTATGGCCATAGCGATCGCCCGTGAGGGCGGAATGGGCGTTATCCATAAAAATATGTCCATTCAGGCACAGCGTGAAATGGTCGACCGTGTCAAGCGCAGTGAAAACGGAGTCATTTCTAATCCGTTTTCTCTCGGCCCCGACAACTACGTTTATGAGGCCGACGAGCTCATGCAGCGCTATAAGATCAGCGGCGTTCCGATCTGTAATCCCGACGGAACGCTCGTCGGTATCATAACGAACCGCGACCTGCGTTTTATGACCGATTTCAGCATGCCGATACGTGAGGTCATGACCGGCGAAAATCTGATAACCTCTCACGTCGGCACGACGCTCGCGGAAGCAAAGCAGCTCCTTATGAAGTACAAGATCGAGAAGCTGCCGCTCGTTGACGAAGAGGGTAAGCTGAGAGGCCTTATTACCATAAAGGATATTGAAAAGGCCGTCATGTATCCCAATTCTGCGCGCGACGCAGACGGCAGGCTGCTTTGCGCCGCCGCTGTAGGAGCGACAGCCGACGTTCTTGAGCGCGCAAGTGAGCTTGCCGCCGCGGGGGTCGACGCGCTCGTTCTCGACTCCGCTCACGGTCACAGCAAAAATATACTCAACTCTCTGTCGAAGGTCAAAGCTGCCTTCCCGGACATCTGCGTCATAGGCGGCAACGTCGCTACGGCGGAGGGCGCTAAGGCTCTCGTCGACGCCGGGGCGGACATCGTCAAGGTCGGCATCGGCCCCGGTTCCATTTGCACGACCCGTATCGTTGCGGGTATCGGCGTGCCTCAGATAACCGCGGTCTACGACGCCGCCTGCGAGGCTTCAAAACACGGCGTACCGGTCATCGCCGACGGCGGTATCAAGTATTCCGGAGAGATCGTTAAGGCTATAGCCGCCGGCGCGTCATGCGTCATGCTCGGCTCTCTTGTAGCGGGCTGCGACGAGGCTCCCGGCGATACGGAGATCTATCAGGGGCGTCAGTTCAAGGTATATCGCGGTATGGGCTCCATCGGCGCCATGAATTCCGGCAGCAAGGACAGATATTTCCAGTCCGAGAGCAAAAAACTCGTTCCCGAGGGCGTTGAGGGAAGGGTTCCGTACAAGGGACTTCTTTCCGACACGGTATATCAGCTCGTCGGCGGTCTTCGCGCCGGTATGGGGTATTGCGGCTGCCATAACATCAACGAGCTTCAGAACAAGGCCTCCTTCATTCAGATCACCGGAGCCGGTCTTGTTGAAAGCCACCCGCACAACGTTTTCATCACCAAGGAAGCGCCGAACTATTCCGCTTCCTGACCTCATAGTTTCGTATCTAAATATGCCGCCGGCAGGTTGTCTGCCGGTGGCTGTGTTTAGTAAAGCTTGATCTCGAAGCTCCCGTCGGTATCGGGGCGTATTCGGTATTCCTTGAACATGAAACCGGGCGACGGACAGAAGCCTGTTTTCGGATCTGGAAGCTTTGCCCCTATTGCAACGTCCAAGGTGATTCCGTCTGTTATAAGGGGCAGTATGTATACTGCGCGGTCCGATAAAGCGGGGGAGACGCTGCCTTTTATCACAAACGCTTTATCAGTCAGCGAATAATCGAGAGCGCATATGCCTGAGTCGTTGCGGTTATGCTGGGTATCGCTCAGACATGCTTCAACGCGGACAAAAAGCCCGTTTTCGTCTGTCTGATTAGTCATAACGGCCGATCTGTCGTAGTGCTGCGCGTACAGACGGCCGTCAAGCTTGGCTTCTATACGCGGGCACGCGGACAGAAGCGACTCCGTGTCCGTCGTCTGCTGCTGGTTGAAGGGCTCGTTTATCGTGTAGTCAGCCATGCCGACCGCAATGACGGGCCCGTATTCATTGTTCCAAAGCAAACTGATCGTTCCGCCCGCAGCGTGCCAGCCGTTTCTGTTTTGAAAATCATTGACGATGACGGCTGCGATCCAGCGGCCATTGAACAATCTGACCGCGCCGAGCTCCGGGTATTCGAACAGACCGGCCGCTGTTTCACATGTGAGCGAGATGTTTTGTGAAACGGATTTTTTATCTTTGTATTCGTATGCATTACTGTCCAGCGCCGCGGCAAGCGTTTTTGCGGCGCAGAAGGTGTGATGCAGGCAAGG
>JAILDS010000027.1 GCA_024689165.1 Clostridia bacterium | reverse complement strand
CGCCTTCATTATGGCGTACATATCGAGCGAGCCGTCGCAGGTGAGGTGCCCGCTCTCCTCAAAGCCGTTTTCAAGCAGCCTGACGTTGCGCAGGTGCGCGAAATGGATCCTGCCCATGGCGGCGTATTTTGCGCAGAGCTTCACGACGTCGTTCTTCGGCGAACAGCCCAGCGAGCCCGTGCAGAGCGTGAGGCCGTTGTGCGGATCGTCCACGCAGGCAAGGAGCCTGTCGAGCCCCTCCTCGTCGGAGATGATCCTCGGCAGGCCGAAGCTCGGCCAGCAGGGGTCGTCCTCATGTATCGCCATATACACGTCGTATTCAGCGGCGACGGGTATGACCCTTTCGAGGAAATGCGTCAGGTTTTTCCAGAGCTGTTCCTCGGTCATGCTGCGGTACTGCCCGACGACCTTCGCCAGCTCGTCCCTGGTGTAAGAGGCGTCCCAGCCGGGAAGCGTCAGGTCGGAGTCGCTCTTCATGGGATCGACCGCGCCGACCTGTTCCGCGTAATACGCGAGCGAGGTCGAGCCGTCGGCGTTTTCGTGCGCGAGCTCGGTGCGGGTCCAGTCGAAAACGGGCATGAAGTTGTAGCAGATGCACTTTACGCCCGCCCTGCCGAGCCTGCGGACGTTCTCGCAGTAATTGTCGATATACCGTTCGGCGGTGGGCAGCCCGAGCTTGATATCCTCGTGCACGGGCACGGACTCGATGACCTCGTACTTGAGCCCCGCCGCCTCGACCGCGGCCTTCTGCGCGGCTATGGCCTCCTCGGGCCAGACCTCGCCGACCGGGACGTCGTAGACGGCGGTCACTATAGAGTGCATGCCGGGGATCTGGCGGATCTTTTCAAGTGTGATCGCGTCGTCAAAGCCGTACCATCTGAAAGAAAGCTTCATCATTTTTTAGCGCCTCCGAATTTGATATTCCCGCTCAGCAGGTCGTTGTCGAATGAAAACGTCAGGTTCTGTTCCTCGCGCCTGGCGGCGAAAGCGAGGTCTATGACCCTGTCGAGCATGTCCTTGTAGCCGAGGCCGATCGGCTCGAACAGATAGAACGCGAGCGAGCCCGGGATCGTGTTGATCTCATTGAGATAAACGTCCTCGCCGTCGAGGATGAAATCTATCCTCGCGACGCCGCGGCAGTCGAGCGCCTTGAAGCCCGCCACGGCGAGCTGCCTGACCCTTTCGCGAAGCTCGGGCGAAATGTCCGCCGGGATCTGCCGCTGCAGCGACGCCATGCCGCTGCTGCCGCCTCCTGTTTTTTTGGAGCCGCCGCCGCTCATGTATTTGTCCTTGAAATCGAGTATGTCGCCGGGCCTGGAGTGGAAGGGCTCCTCCACCTCGCTCGGCTGAGCGTCGGCGACCGAGCCGAGCACCGCGCAGTTGAGCTCTCTGAGATTTTCGACCGCTCTTTCGACGAGCACGCACCGCGCGTATGAAAAGGCGGTGTCCAGCGCGTCGGAAAGCTCCGTCCTGTCATGCGCTATGCCGATGCCCACGGAGGACCCGAGGTCGACGGGCTTGACTATCACCGGGTAGCCGAACTTGTTTTCGACCTTCGAGATCACGGCGTCCGCGTCGGCGTACTCCGGCGCGAAAAACCGCAGGGCAGGCAGGACGGGTATCCCGCAGGCGGCGAAGACCGTCTTCATTATGAACTTGTCCATCCCGACGGCGGAGGCGGTGACGTCGCAGCCGGCAAAGGGAACGCCGAGGGTCTTGAAAAAGCCCTGCAGAGCGCCGTCCTCGACGTTCGTGCCGTGGACCACGGGCAGAACGACGTCGACGGTCGACACCGTGTTGTCGCCGAACCGCTTGCCGGGGTAGCGGACGAGTTTTACGCCGCCGTCCCTGACGAAAATAACGCGCTCGCTCTTTTTGAGCAGAGCGTTCACGTCCTTGTACTCCGCGATATCGCCCACGGCGCCGCCCGTGTAGAAATCGCCCTTTTTCGTCATGTAAACCGGGACGACGTTGTATTTCGTTTTGTCGAGCGACTCCTTCGCCTGAAGCGCGCTTATAACGCTGACCTCATGCTCGACGGAAGCGCCGCCGAAAACAAGCGCGACATTTATCTGCATCGTCTGTTCCTTTCTGTATAGATACTCTGTACCGGGACCGGCTGCGCCGAGCGTGGGCGGCCGCCGTCACACGGGAGTCAATAGTTGTCGGGAAGGTCGTTTTCAAGCAGGATGAATTTCCGTGCGTCGGTCTTGACCGCCATCGCGAAATTCATGGCTTCTGTCAGGTTCGACGCGATGAACAGCTTCTTTTCGTCAAAGCCTGCCTCAAGCGCGCCCTCGGCGATGGGCCGTGTCTGCTTCTCGCCGACAAGTATGATATGGTCGCAGACTCCGGCTGCCTGAGAACCGAACGCTTTGTTGAGCCTGTCCTGCTCGATCCCGAGCTCCACCATGCCCGGGGTCAGAAGGATCTTGTGGCCGCCGCACATGGCAAGAGCGTTCAGAGCGGCGCGGCAGCCCGCGGGGTTTGAGTTGTAAGCGTCGTCTATTATCGTGACGGCTCCCCTGTTGATAAGCTGGAGCCTGTGCGGCACCGGCTCTATCCTGCGGACAGGCAGCTTCATTTTGTCGAGCGGGATGCCGAAATTGTTCGCCACGGCTATGGCGCCCGTGACGTTGATGACGCCCGCCTCGCCCAGCAGCTTGGTCGAAAAACGCACGCTTTCGCCGGTGGAGGCGACGTTGACGGTGAACTCCGTCCCGCGCTCTGTGACGACGACGTCCGATGCGTAATAATCGTTGCCCGCGCCGATGCCGTAGGTCACGAACTGCCTGTCGGGCAGGTTGTTCCTGATATTCTCGCTGTCGCCGTTGAGGAAAAGAAGCCCGTCCGGCGGAAGCGCGTCCGCGAGCTCGAATTTGGTGTGGATTATATTTTCGACCGTATGGAAAGTCTCGAGATGCTGTTCGCCGATCGAGGTTATGACGCCGTGGCGGGGGTGGACTATATCCGTCAGCTCCTTGATATCGCCGACGTGCCTCGCACCCATCTCGCACAGAAAATACCTGTCCGTTTTTTTAAGGCTCGTCCTTATCGTTTTGACGACGCCCATCGGCGTGTTGAAGCTCTCGGGCGTGACGAGCACGTCGTAGAACGCTGACATTATGGTGTTGAGGTAGAACTTTACGCTCGTTTTGCCGTAGGAGCCGGTTATGCCGATGACCTCGAGCCCGGAGGCTTCCGCAAGCATCCTCTTCGCGTCGTTGACGTACCACCGGTTGATGGATTTTTCAAGCGGGCGGTTGATGAGGTTCGACAGCATCGTGAGCATGGGATAAAACGCAAGAGATTCGACAAGAAGCAGAAAAACGTATTTCTGAGGACAGAAAACGCAGATAACGACGCCACCGGCGACGATGAGAGCCGTAAGAACACCCTCGGTCACGAACATCCTTTTGACTCTCGCGGTGACGACGAACTTTTTTTTTGGTTTTGAATAATACTTGTTGACCGGTATGAGAAGCAGGGAAAACAGGATCGCCAGAGCGTAGAGTACGGAGTTGCCGAAGAAAACGAACGTGAGCCCGTACAACGCGAGAAGACAGTTCGGCAGGTATTTGCCGGGCTTGTTTTTCATCCATGCCGCCTGCTCCGTGTTCCTGTAGGTGTTGAGCTGGAGCATGTGCATATTTGAAACCGCCGTCAGATAAATCTCGTATGCGGCGGCAATGATCGCAAGAGTAAGAAAAACGTAAAACAGCATGGCTTCCCTCCGGGTAAAGATATTACAATCATTGCCCCTGTTTGTCAAGAATAGGCAGACAAGAACAAACAAAAAAGAATAAAGATTTTGTTGCCCTGTTGGACTTGACAAATTTATGCAACATTGTTAAAATAACTTACGTTCACGGAAAATCGATTTGACATTTTGTGTACAATTCTGCAATTAAGGAGGAGTTTATCTTGATTGATTCCAGACCGGACGCAAAAACGCTCGCTTACATCAATCTGTACGGCATCCTCGGGACGCTTGAGAACCTGCTCGAGCTCGACCCCGATGCCCGCGCACTGCTTCACAACAAAAAGCCCATCACCGTCGCTTTCGACGTTAAGGGCGGCCCGAAGGCCTCGATCACCTTCGCCTACGGCTTCTGCCGGATGAAAGACAGGATCGACGAATGCGACATTAAGCTCCCGTTCTCGAGCTGCGAAAAGTTCAACGGCATGATCGACGGCACCGTCACGCCCATCCCGTCGAAGGGCTTCACGCATCTGGGCTTCCTGCTCAAGGATTTCCAGGATCTCACGGACAGGCTGACAAAATACCTGCGCCCCGATCCGAAGGACCTTGAGGACAAAAAGTTCTTCGATATCAGCACTTCGCTGATGCTCTATCTTATCGGCGTTGCCATCGCCCAGATAGGCAACAACGACGAGGTCGGCAGGTTCTCCGCTTCGTATATCGCCGACGGCAGCATCCTGCTCGGCGTCAAGGACGGCCCCGCCGCGACGATCTACTGCAAAAATCACCGTCTGCTTACCCTCAAAAAACGCACCGATGACCCGAGAGCTTTCATGGAGTTCGACTCCATTGAGCTCGCGCGCGACCTGTTCGACGGCAAGGTCAACGCCGTCGCCAGCATCGGCACCGGTCTTATCCGCATCGGCGGGCTTATCTCTATGGTCGACAACGTCAACAGGATACTCGACAGAGTAGGCCTTTACTTAGCTTAAGGAGGACCGCGCAATGTCAATACCCGTATATAATTACGACAAGAGCCGCGAGCTTTACGCCCGCGCCGCAAAAGTGATCCCCTCGGGCATATACGGTCATCAGGGTCCCGCCGAGGGCTGCTGGATCCCCGTTACGAGCTGGCCGTTCTTCTCCGAAAGGGCAAAGGGTTCTCATTTCTGGGACGTTGACGGCAACGACTTCATTGACTACATGTGCGCCTACGGGCCGAACGTCCTCGGCTACAACGACCCGGACGTCGACGCCGCGGCCTTAGAACAGCTCAAGAAGGAAAACTGCGTCACCACGCCGTCTAAAATAATGGTCGAGTTCGCGGAGCTGCTCGTCGACACCGTCGCCTCCGCCGACTGGGCGTTTTTCGCCAAAAACGGCAACGACGCCACGTCGGGCGCCATCATGTGCGCAAGGAACGCCACCCACCGGAAGAAAATAATCTTCGTCAACGGCTACTACCACGGCGTATCCCCCTGGTGCCAGAAGGTCGACTACCCCGGCATCCTTCCCGAAGAGGTCGCGAACAACCTTTACGTCGACTGGAACGACTTTGACGCGTTCAAAAAGCTCGTCGACGAGAACAAGGGCGAGATCGCCGCTTTCATCGCCCAGCCCTATATGCACGGCAATTTCACCGACAACAAGGCGCCGGCAGAGGGCTACTGGCAGAAGGTCCGCAAGCTCTGCACCGACGAGGGCATCGTGCTGATAATCGACGACGTGCGCGCCGGCTTCAGGCTCGACCTCGCTGGGTCCGACCATTACTACGGCTTCGAGGCGGATCTCATCTGCTTCTGCAAAGCCCTCGCCAACGGCTACAACGTTTCCGCTCTGTGCGGCAAGGAGTGGCTCCAGAGCGCTATGTCAGGCCTGTCCTACACGGGCTCCTACTGGATGAGCGCTGAGCCCTTCGCCGCGGGCATCGCCTGCATCAACAAGCTCAAGGCTCTCGACGCGCCGAAGCTCTTCCGCGAGCTCGGCACGAAAGTCACCGAAGGGCTCAAAAAGGCTGCCTCCGAGAACGGCTTCCATCTCGTCGTTTCCGGCGAGCCTGCGCTCTTCTATCTGCGCATAGCGGACGACGACAGTCTGATGATCCATCAGGACTGGGTACAGGAATGCGTTCACAGAGGCCTTTACCTCACTTCCCACCACAACCACTTCATCAACGCGTCGCTGACCGACGAAGACATCAACCGCACGCTCGAGATCGCCGAAGACGCATTCAAGGCCGTACGGAAACGCCGTTGAACGGGATCCGATAAGTAAATAATTGAAATACAGGAGGAATAAGATCATGCCTTTATCAAAAACCGAGTGGCTCGCCCTTGAAAAGAAGGCAAACGAGCTGCGCGAACTGACTCTCGAGACCACCCATTGGGCGGGTTCGGGGCACATCGGCGGCGGCATGTCGGTTCTCGATATACTGACCGTGCTTTACCACAAATACATGAAGCTCGACAAGAACGACCCCGACTGGGAGGACAGAGACAGATGCATCCTCTCGAAGGGTCACGCCGCGATCGCATACGCGCCGGTTCTTTGCGATTTCGGCTTCAACGACGTCGAAATGCTCAAGACCTTCAACCTTTCCGGCTCGAAGATGGGCATGCACCTCGACTCGACCAAGATCAGGGGCGTTGACGCCTCCACCGGTTCTCTTGGTCACGGCCTTCCGATCGCCGTCGGCACTGCTCTTGCCGCAAGAGTTCTCGGCAAGGACTACTGGACCTACTGCATCCTGGGCGACGGCGAGTGCGACGAGGGCTCCAACTGGGAGGCTGCGATGGCAGCTGCCAATTTCAAGGTCACGAACCTTATCTCTTTCGTCGACCGCAACAGGTGCATGATCGACGGAAGAACGGAAGACGTCATGAAGCTCGAGCCCTTCGCCGACAAATGGACCGCCTTCGGCTTCATCGTTAAAGAGGTCGACGGGCAGAACATCAAGGAGCTGTGCGAGGCTATCGATTTTGCTCATGAAAACAAGACCGACAAGCCCGTCATGATCATCTGCAACACCAAAAAGGGCGCGGGCATCGATTTCATTGAGGATGATTATCTCTGGCACTACGGCGCCTTTGACGACGAAAAGTACGAAAAGGCGAAAGAATCCCTGAAGAAATACTACGCCGGGCGCGTTGCCAGAGCGGAAAAGGAGGGCGAATAAAATGGCAGGAGGACTTACATATACTTCCGTTGACTCCACAACCCTGTCAACCGCGGAGATCTACGGTAAAGCTCTCGTTGAGCTCGGCAGAGCTCATCCCGAGGTCGTCGCTCTCACTGCCGACCTCGCTAAATCCACCAAGATAGGCGATTTCCTCAAGGAATTCCCCGACAGGTTCTTCAACGTAGGCATCGCGGAGCAGGATCTGTTCGGCATCGCCGCCGGTATGGCTAAGGCGGGGCTCGTCCCGTTCCTTTCCACGTTCTCCATCTTCGCCTCCATGAGGGCCGCCGACCAGCTTCACACCGACCTTTGCTACCAGAACATCAACGCCAAGGTCATCGCGACGCACTCCGGCACCTCCTTCGGCCAGGCGGGCTCCACTCACCACGCCATCTGCGACCTCGCTGTGACGCGCTCCATCCCGAACCTCACGGTCATCTGCCCCGCCGACGGTTACGAGACCTACAACGCCGTCATGAAGGCATACGAGACCCCCGGCCCGTTCTATATCAGGATAAACAGAGGCTTCGACAGGGTCCTTTATAAGGATGCCGACTACGGTTATGAGGTCGGCAAGGCCGTCGAGGTGCATGAGGGCACCGACATCACCGTCATCGCCTGCGGCTCCTGCGTGTTCCAGGCTCTCGAGGCCGCGAAGTTCCTCGATGAGAACGAGGGGATCAAGGTCAGGGTCCTCGACATGCACACCATCAAGCCCATCGACAAAGACGCCATCCTCAAGGCGGTCATGGACACCCGCCGCATAATCACGGTAGAGGATCACAACATCGTCGGCGGTCTCGGCAGCGCTGTCGCCGAAGTCGTCGTCGAGTCCGGCAAGGCCTGCGCTTTCAAGAAGTGCGGCATAGAGGACAAGTTCGCCCCGATCGGTCTCCACGAGGACATCATGAGCATGCTCGGCATTGATTCGACCGGTATCATCAACGCCGTTCGTGAGGTTATGAAGAAGGACTTCGAGGAAGACGACAACTGGGACGATGATATGTAGGTGAAAGTATGGCAACAAGCAAAGAAGATCTTCTGACCAACAAAATATTCCTCAACGCCGCTCTGCCGCTGCTTAAGACCATCGCCGCCGACGACCCGAAGATAAACAAGATGTTCAAAAAGGTGCATTGCGTGTATCAGGTCTCCTGCGACGATCCCGACGCTCCGGGCGGACGTTACGCGACGCACTTTCAGGTGAATGGCGACGAATGGCTCGTTCACCCGAAGCTCGACCCCAAGCCGATGGTGGAGCTCGAATTCAAATCGGTCGAGACGCTCAACGCCTTTTTCAAAGGCAAGATCGGTCCCGCGACGCTGCCTAAGATGAAGGGCGTTCTGAAGCATCCCAAGGAGTTCATGGCATTCATGATGTGCCTGCTCAAGATGTCCTCTCTGCTCAACGCAGAAGCTCCGCCCGAGGATATCGAGACGAAAAGACTCCTTGTCAAGTGCTACTTCTATCTTCTGTCCAACGGCATAAGCCAGCTGAACAAGAACGGGCAGGAAG
>JAILDS010000215.1 GCA_024689165.1 Clostridia bacterium | reverse complement strand
GCGTGACAACGGCTGGACCGTCGTCGGCGCGAACTATGAGCTTTACGGCAGGGCGGAGCTCGACCTTGTCGCCGTTAAGGACGACACTGTCGCTTTCGTCGAGGTCAAGACCCGGACGCGCGAGGGGCTTTTCCCGCCGTCAGAGGCGGTCGGCAGAGAAAAGGAAAAGAACCTTGCCGCCGCCGCGCAGAGCTTTCTGAACAACTCCGTCGCGGGCGAGCTGATACGCCCCGGCATGGAGGTCAGGTTCGATATAATCGAAATAATACTCCTCTCGCTGCGCGAGGGGAGCGTGAATCATATCAAAAACGCTTTTACCGCCGACGTGTTCGTGCCGGAGCCGGACGGCGGCCGGGAATAAAGCTCAGTAGAATACTTCAGTTCGTTCGAGAAGGGTCAGCGTCACGTGCAGCTCCCTGTCGACCTCGGCAAGGTACCTCATGTCCGAATTGCCGGCGATGGGGGAGCGTTCGAAAACGGTCAGCTCCGTCCTGCCGGGCTTAAGTCCGGAAAACTCGATGATATAATCATAACCCGAGCCGGTCATGAACATGTGGCCGGCTTTGTGGTATTTTTTCCGCGCGGTATAGGTAAGTGTTTCGGGGTCGTCGATCTCGACCGTGTATTCCGGGCCGCCGCCGTCGAAGGAATCAAAAGTGAGCGTCGAATCGCAGACCCCGGAAACCTCGCTTTCGGGCTCATACTCCATGGAGTTGCGGGACTCGACGGAGACCGTGACGTCATGGTCGGGCATGACGAAGCTCAGCCTGAAGCCCTTCTTTTCGTCATAGGAGGGGTTGAGCGGTTCGCCGTCAAGATAAAACGAGTAATCCGTGTCGGTCGCGATCATGCCGTAGAAAACATTGACACGGGAGCCGGCGGAGTACCGGTCCTTCGCGCCTTCGAAGCAGGATCTGTCGGGCAGATACGTGACGGTGTGTTTTTCGGAGCAGCAGCCTGAAAAGACAGTCATGATGAGCAGACCTCCGATAAGAGCCGCCGATATGCGTTTCGCCCGCCGGAGAGACCCGGTTTTCACAGGACGCCGAGGATAGCCTCGGCAACGCGGGCATTCGCCTCCTCTGGCGGGCAGTCGGTGTTTACGATCACGATATTCTCTTCGCCGAGAACTTCGAAAACGCGGTAAAAGGATTCCCTGACGCGTTCGAGCACGCTCTCTTTTTCGAATATCTCGACCGTCTGCCCCGTCTCCTCGGCGCGTCTGGCTATCCTTTCGGCGCAGACGGAGGCCGGCGCGTCAAGGAAGATGCAGAGGTCGGGCTTTATCACGGCGGGATTCACCGCGATAGGAAGGATCGTCTCAAGCGGGCAGTCCATGCCCTGATAGGCGAGGGTGGAGTAGTAATACCTGCTCGAAAGCACGTATTCCCCGCGCGAAAGCCTGTCGCGGATGCCCGTGCCCTCTTTTGCGCAGTGGTCTATCCTGTCGGCGGTGAAAAGGGCCGCCGCGGCGGCGGGAGGCAGGACGAACCCTCCTGCCAGCGCGCTGCGCAGAAGCCTGCCCACGGGGCTGTCCGTGGGCTCGGCGGTGCAGTGCACGCTTTTGCCGTTCTCATAAAGCAGCTTTGCCGCGAGATCGAGCTTGGTGCTTTTCCCGGTGCCGTCAAGGCCCTCGAAAACTATGAAGCCGGCCATATCATTCCCTTGCCGCCTTGAGCCAGCCGAGCACGTCCTTTTCGACGAGCTCGCAGTCTTCCTCAAAGAGGATCTCGTGCCTGTCGCCCGGGTAAAGGATAACGGTCGGCTCTATGCCGGCTTCGCTGAGCTGGTCCGCCTGTTTTATCACGGCGGCGCCGTTGAAGCCCACGATATCCTTTGCCCCGGAGATGAAGAGTATCTTCAGCTCCTTCGGGACCTTTTCGCTCCAGTCGGACGCGCTCGCGCGAAGTATGGCCTCCGCAGACGCCTTGACCCAGCTGTCGCGCAGTTTTATCCCGCAGAACGGGTCGTCCTTATAGTTTTCGCGGTTGACCTTGCTTCGCGACAGCCACGCGTCGGGGTCGTTTTCTCCGAAGAGGAGCTTTGAGGATAATGGGTTGCTGACCGAGCTGAGCCTGACGGGCGGAAAACCGCCGAACAGGTCCTTTATCCCGTTGACGGCGGCGGTCCCGGCGGGGGGCACGCAGCCGCTCCCGCAGAGTATCAGCCCCGCAAGCTCTTTGCCCCACACCGTTGCGTAGATCTTGGAGAGCATCGAGCCGAGGCTGTGCCCGAACAGGAAATAAGGCAGGTCGGGGTAACGCCTGCTCATGATGTGGGTGAGCGCGTGCAGGTCGGCGACGAGATGCTCGCAAGGGTCGGGGACGTCGATCGAGCCCAGCTCGCTGATCGCCCTTATCGACTTTCCGTGCCCCAGATGGTCGCTGCCGCAAACGACGTAGCCGTTGTCGGCGAGCTTTCTGGCGAAACGGTCGTAGCGCCCTATATGCTCCGCTATGCCGTGGGCTATCTGAAAAACGCCCGCGGGTTCTTTTTCATCGTCGTACCAGATAAGCGCGCGGATATCGTGCACGCCGTCCGAGCTCGGATAATACGCTTCTTTTCTTATAACAGACATTGAATGCTCCTTATCATGCGGACAGGCCGAGCGCCGTCCTGAGGGCGATCCTTGCGTCGCCCGCGGTGATCTCGCCGTCGGAGTCCGGGTCGCAGACCTCGAAAACGGCGGGAGTGTCGAGCGTCAGGGCAATCCTGAGTATGATCCTCGCGTCGGCGGCTGTGACGGTATCGTCAAAGTCGGCGTCGCACAGAAGATACAGCCCGGAGCCGACGCGGACGTAGCCTTCCGGGGGCTCCTCTTTGGCTGAGGACGTCGGATCGGCAGGCCCTGTAGGCTCGGCCGCTGTTTCGGCGGGTACTGTCGCCGGTTCTGTAGGCTCGGCAGCTGTTTCTGTGGGTACTGTTGCGGGCTCGGTAGGTACTGTCACAGGTTCTGTGGGTACTGTCGCGGGCTCTGTGGGAACGGGCTCAGTCGTCGCGGGGACGGTGACGGGGGGCTCGGTCGGTTCCGGTTCTGTCGTCGTTTCCGTGACGATTACGGTCGGCGAGGACGACGGGTCGTATGCCGAACGGGTGATCTGCGGGAATGAAAAGTCTTCCGGAGGCTCGCCCAGCGCTATGGACGACGGGTCCGGGATATGCGTGGATGAAAAACTTCTGCCTTCGCAGACGGTCTCGCTCCCGACGAGGAAGTAACCGTCCGGGTCGTCCGGCGTGTCGAAGGTGCAGTCTACGGCGTAGTAACAGCCGTCGGGCATGAGCACGCAGTTCCACATATGGTTCTCGTCCGGGATGGGCGAATAGTGCCCGTGCACGAGCCAGCACTCCACGCCGAGCTTGTCGCACAGGATCTTGAAAAGCTTCGAGTAGCTCTCGCAGACGCCCGTACCGGTGTAATAGGCGGCGTAGGCCTCGTGCGAGGCGTCGGAGCCGTCTTTTTTGTACTCGATGTGCTCTTTGACGTACCTCCTGCAGCTGCGCAGGGCGGTATAAACGTCGAGCCCGGTCAGGGACTCCGCGAAGGCCGTCGTTTCCGCGTCGACACGCTCGAACCGTTCGGCAGTCTGCTCCGGGGTCAGGGAAAGATCGTAGCCGGAAAAGGTGACGAGTATCTTCGGGAAACGCACGGTATACAGGTCGCCGCCTGCGGACACGACCGACACCCCGCTGAGATTAAGGTCGTAAGAGCGCAGCCAGAAGCGTTCCGGGCGGTCGTAACACGCCGCGAAAAACGCACGGTTGACGGCGTCCTTGATCTCACTGACCTTGTTCTGGTAATCCGGGTTCGACCTGACCCCCTCGCTCGAAAGAGAGTCGAGCCGGATGGTGATCTCGGGCGTCTGGCCGAAGCTCAGCTGAGTTTCACCGAAGCTGTCCTCGGGCGAGACCGACAGTATCTGCCGGTACAGCCGCTGGCACGTTTCGTCAAGAGGATCCGAGTGATCCGCCGCGAAAACGAGCGATGCGGCGCCGAGACAGAGAGCGAGCGACAAAAGGACGCAGACCGCCCGCCTGAAACGGTTGTTTTTTGCTCTTTTCGGTTCGTTATTCATGCTCAGGCCCTGAATCTGTATACCCGCGTTTCGTACGGCTTGAGCGCGAAGCCGTTTTCGATTATGATCGGGTCCGGATAGTTGTTCAGCACGCATTCTCCGTCGGACAGGTCGAAGCCCTCGGGGGCGTTGAAGCGGACCGGGATATCTGAGAACGAGCAGACGACGAGCAGCCTTTCGTCCCCGTAGCGGCGCTCGTAGCAGAACATGCGTTTGTTCGAGCGGTAATGTTCCTTGTAGTCGCCGTAGATGACGAGCGGGTTGTCCTTTCTGAAGGCGATGAGCTTTTTATAGAAATTCAGGACGGAATCGGGGTCTTTCTCATCCTTTTCGACGTTGATCTCCGGGTAGTTCGGGTTGACTCTGAACCACGCGTCGTCGGCTGTGGTGAAGCCCGCGTTTTTGCCGCCGGTCCACTGTACCGGAGAACGGCTGTTGTCTCTCGAGGCCTTCGAGGCGATCTTCACGAGGGTCTTGTCGGAAAGGTGGAGCAGGCGCTTCATCAGCGCGGTGGTGGAGATGGTCTGGAAATCGACGTATTCGTCAAGGCTCTGCAGGTGCAGGTTCGTCATGCCTATCTCCTGCCCCTGATAGACGAACGCGGTGCCGGACTGGAGCATGTACGCCGCGGCGAGCATCTTGGCGCTTTCCGCGCGGTAGAGCTCGCTGCCGTAGCGTGAAACGATCCTGGGCTGGTCGTGGTTCTCGATATAAAGCATGTTCCAGCCCTTGCCGTAGAGGGTCTTCTGCCAGTTTGCGTAGCACTTCTTGAGCTTTTTGAGGTTGAACTTCACCGGGATCCAGTTGATGAGGAAGCCGTCGCAGGACATATGGTCGAAGGGGATGACCATGTCGAGCAGCTTGTCCGGCCCCTCGCCGATTAGCCTGAGCGCCTTCTTCGGCGTGATCATCGGGGCCTCGCCTATTGTCACGCAGTCATAGTTGTCGAGCACCTCGCGGCGGTACTCCGTCAGGTATTTCTCAAGGTTGGGGCCGAAGTCGTAGTGCTCCATACCGCATGCCACGGGGATGGGGAAGCCGTTGGGCAGCCCGTCCTTTTTTGAGATATAGGTGATGACGTCCTCGCGGAACCCGTCCACGCCCATGTCCAGCCAGTAGCGCATGATGTCCTTGACTTCCTCGCGCACCTTGGGGTTGTCGTGGTTGAGGTCGGGCTGCTGCGGTGTGAAGATGTGGAGGAACCACTCGTCGAGGTCTTCGTCGTAGCTCCAGCCGGGACCGGCGAAGGTGGACAGCCAGTTGTTCGGAGCCTTGCCGGGCGCCCTGCCCTTGCGCCAGAAATAATAGTCGTGGTAAGGGTTGTCCGCTCCCTTTCTGCTCTCGAGGAACCACTCGTGCTGATCGGACGTGTGGTTGACGACGAGGTCCATTATGACCTTGAGGCCCATGGAGTGCGCTTCGTCGAGCAGCTGCCTGAACTCCTCGAGCGTGCCGTATTCGGGGTTGATGTCCCTGTAATCCGAGATGTCGTAGCCGTAGTCCGCCTGGGGCGACTTGTAAAGAGGCGAGAACCAGATAGCGTCCACGCCGAGACTTTTGATATACGGCAGTTTTTCGCGAACGCCCGCCAGATCGCCTATGCCGTCGCCGTTGCCGTCCTTGAAGGAGCGGCACCAGATCTGATAGACGCACATCTCTTTGTACCAAGCTTTTGATATTGCCTTAGAAGCCATGATTCCCTCCGAGGTATTTGATGCGTGATGCTGTTTTTGATTTTATCAGATATCGACGGGATTGTAAAGGTCTGATTTCCCGCTTTTGAGCCTATGAGGTGAAAAATCGGTTGACTTGAACGCCCGTCGGCGGTATAATCCGAATCGTTATTCAACTGTTCAGCAAGTATTCTGCGTATTTTCCGAAAGGAGCGATTTTCTGTGAAGAGATCGATCGTAAGGGCGTCGGCCGTCCTTATCGTATTCGCCATGATGCTCTCGTTTGCGGCCTGCGGTCAGCAGGAACTGCTCGTCCGTTTCGTGGACGGCAGCGGCAACGACCTTGACCTCGGCGCCATTTTAGGTTCCGCCGCGGCGAACCAGGGCTCCGCGGCAAACGTCCCGGCGGATACCGGAACGAACACCGGGACGAATACCGCTCCGCCGGCTGCGACGGCGGCTCCCGATACTCCGGCAGCGACCGCCGCTCCCTCCGGCGACACGGCCCCCGCCGCGACTGCGGCGCCTTCGAACGATACGACTCCGGCAGCGACCGCCGCGCCTTCCGGCGACGATACTCCGGCGGCGCCGGCGACGGAAGCTCCCGCAACGGAAGCTCCCGCGGCTCCGAGTGCCGATTACGGCGCGATCCTCTCGACTTACAAGAGCGTCGTCGACCAGTTCAAGGTCGATTCCCCGGAGTGGTATAAGATAGAGTATCAGGAGATCACCAACGCCAACCTCGGCGCCGTTCTCAACAGGGTCCTCGACCTCGCCGCCGGCTACATGACGACCGAGGAGGACGCGAGAGCCGATCCCACGCACCATCTGCCGGGCGAGAGCATGCACGGCAACACGCCCATCCCGCACAACGACTCCGGCTGTCTGCTGACAGACCCGACCCCGATAAAATACGCGACTCAGACCGACAACGGCGACGGGACCACGACGATAACCATCTGCCTCAACGACGAGCTCAACCCCGAGCCGCCCGCAGACGACTCGCCGACCTCGCCGTCCTACATAGGCGCGATGTTCGCGCCCATGGCGAAATCCACGATCGACGAGGAGCTTGCCAAGATCCCCGGTCTTTCCGTCAACTCATTCTCGCTGAACTACACCGACTGCGAGACGACAATAACCTTCAACAATTCCGACCACCATATGGTGAGCTGGAAATACATCATGAACGTAGATATCACTGCCGATGCCAAGCTTCTCGTCTTCCCGATCCAGGGCAGCGCGAGGCTTATCGACAGGATGGAATACTGGGATATCAAGTACTGAGCTCCGTGAAGTGAAAAGCATCGTACGGTTTTTTAGGCTGCGCCGCCGTTCGCGCGGCATTGCCTTTTCAGCGTTCATCCTTACCGCCATCGTTTTTGCGACGGCGGTCGTTTGTTGCGCTTCGGCCGGCGACAGATACGTCGTGACAGCAGACCATGCCGTCCTGCTTGCCTATCCCGCTGCCGACGCCGGCGTCCTCGCCTACGTCCCGCAGGACACGGTCCTGACCGCGCTCAGCGACTCCGGCGCATATATAACGGCGTCTTATGAGGGCTCGACCGGCTACGTCGCCCTCGACTCTCTTGAGCTGTTGGCAGAGTCGAAGCCGGACGGCGTGAGCGATGTCTATGTCTCGCGCCTTCCCGACAGGCTTACCTACGTTGAGGGCGACGACGTTCAGATCGACGTCACCGGGCTCGAGCTGACTGCTGTCTACTCCGACGGCTCGACCGGGGCCGTATCGGGAGCGACCGTGCTTGCTCCCGCCCTCGTCGGAGCCGGGGAAAAGACGGTCACCGTCGTCTGGACCCGTCCCGGCTATACCGAGGAGCACGTCTGTGAGTTCACCGTGACTCTCGAACCCCTGCCCGTCAGCTCACTTTCGATCGAAACGCTGCCCGTGACGGATTACATCGACGGTCAGTTCGCGGACTTTTCGGGCCTTACGCTGCGGGCGGGCTTTTCCGACGGCAGGGAAGACGAGGTCTTCTCGGCCGCCGATAAGCCGCAGTGGGTCACGATGAGCATCCCGGACGGTGAAGAGCTCGTCGGCGAGGGCGAAAAGACTGTCCGCGTCGAATACATGTACCCGGAGATCAGCGCGGAGTTTACCGTCACCGTCGCGCCGAAACGCATATTGTCCCTGACGCTCGTCAGCCCGCCATCAAAGCTCGCTTACTTTACGGGCGAAGCTATCGACCCGGAGGGGCTCGTCCTTGAGGCGGAGTACAGCAACGGAAGGACCTATACCGTGACGGACTATACCCTGTCGCCATCCGTCGCGGCGGACGACACTAAAAACGTCCGCGTCATTTACGAGGGGCTTGCCGTTACCTTTGAACTTGCCGTAACCCCGCTCGAGATAGCCTCGATAGAGCTCAGAGAGCCGACCGTCCTGCGGTACAGGCCGGGCCGGCCCGCCGATTTTTCGGATATGATAGTTTACGCCGTCTATAACAGCGGCGCGCGCGAGGTCGTGACGGATTACGAGGTCTCGGAACCCGACACCTCCACCGTCGGCAGGAAGACGGTCCGCGTGACGTGGAACGGGTTTTACGCGGAGTTCAGGCTGATCGTTACCGAGGATTATATCCCGGGCGACGTGGATATGGACGGTTCCGTTACAGCCGCGGACGCGCGGCTGACGCTCCGCGCCGCGATACTTCTTGAAACGCTCGACGCGCAGAGGGAGCTTATCGCCGATCACGACGGCGACGAAGAGATCACCACGCACGACGCGAGGCTGATCCTCAGGAAAGCCCTCGGCATCGGCACCTGATCCAACAAGCTATATAAAATCGACCCGCGCCGGATCCGTTCCGCCGCGGGTCGTTTGAATTCCGATTTCTCAGCGCATTAAAAACCGTCGTGTTCTGTCGGGAGCTATTTCGGATGTCTCATCCGCATCCCGGAATACTTCTGTCCCCAGGCGTTGGCCCATTTTTCGGGGTAGAACGTGAAGTAAGAGACCTTGTGCTTCTTTCGCCAGCCGTCGAAGCAGTTGCACCAGATGAACGAGGGCAGAGCGATGATGAACCAGAACAGGGGCCCGAGGACGAGGCACTGCCAAGTGTGGCCGTATTCGTGGATCTTCGTGTCGTAGGTCCAGTCCGCGCTCGGGTGGTCCTTTTTCATGAAAATGAACGTGCCGAGGGACACCCCGCCGGCGTTCCACGGAACGTACGTTATGCGCGCGTAGCCGAAGTCCTCATGCCTGCAGCCGAGGATCGCGAACAGAACGTACAGTACCGCTCCTGCGAAATTGATCGGGAAGCCCCACGTCCACTGGATAAGATAAAACAGCTTCGGGTCGATGTGTTTCATTTCCGTCCCTCCGAATCTGACGCCATTTTTTCCTGCTTCACTTTTTTGTCGATGACGTGCCGGGAAGCAAGCTCTTTCGTCACGTCTCCGGGCGTTATGCCTGTTTCCACCATCAGGACCATGACGTGGTAGGCAAGGTCCGCGATCTCGTAGATCGTTTCTTTCTTGTCGCGGTTCTTAGCGGCAATGACTACCTCGGTCGATTCCTCTCCGACCTTTTTGAGGATCTTGTCGAGTCCCTTCTCAAAAAGATAAGTGGTGTACGAGCCCTCGGGTCTTTCGCGTTTTCTGCCCTCGAGGAGCGCGTAAAGCCCCTCCCAGGTGAATTTTTCGGCCATATTCTTTCCCTCCCCGTCGCCTGATTCAGTCGGAAGCTGCTTCCGCCGCCGATCTTACG
>JAILDS010000286.1 GCA_024689165.1 Clostridia bacterium | reverse complement strand
TACGACAATTACGAGCTGTTCCCCGCGACGGAAACTGCCGACGGCGTGTGGGAGATCCCCGCCGGGGAACAGGTCGCCTCGCTGTGCGTACACCTTGAGCCTTCCGATCCCGGCGAACGTGCGGTAAGAATAACACTTACCGGGGGTGAAACGCGGTGAAGAGAAAAAAGCTCGCACGGATCTCGGCGAGAAACATCATCATCGTTCTCCTGGCCGCGGTCGTTGTTCTTTCCGCTGTCGAGTTTTCTCTGGCGTTCTCCCCTGAATCCGTGTACACGGCGGGCAGCGACCTGATGATAATGCGGCTTGAAAGGACTCCTCCCGGGTATATGCTCACGACCGCCGATATGGCCGACTCTTTCGGATTAGGCGCGTATGCGTATGGATACGAAGCGCCCGACTATCCTCTCCTTGACTACGCCGCGACGTCGGCTCCTTACGACGAGGATACGGTAAACGTCGCTATAATAGGGGATTCTTTTGTGTTCGGCGAAGCGTCTCTCAACTGCAACGAGCTGCTGTGGCGGCAGGCGGAAACGCTCCTCCGCGCCGAGGGATACAACGTCCGCTTCATCGCTGTCGCCATGGAGGGCGCGACCGCTTTTGATGAGCTGGGATGGCTCACCGGCGGCGTGTACGAGGAGCTTTCACCGGATATGGTCATTTTTGGCTACGTCGAGAACGACGCGCTTACCGGCGGCATTATGGCACAGGAACAAACGCCGGAGGGCAAAGTTCCCGCTTTCATTTCAGCCGTCGGCACGCTGTTTCCGCGTCTCGCGGGCAAGCTGACGGATTACGTTGACGCGAGGACGATCTACAACAACAAGTACGGCCGGCTTGCGTCCGACGGCGACTATATATCCGTACTCAGAGGCGAGACGAGAGAGAATTACGAGGAGAATTTCGTTAAGCCCCTCGACGCTTTTTCAAAAGAACACGACCTGCCTGTGGTCGTCATGACCCTTCCGGCTCAGACGAACAGCCCGAAGCTGTCGGAGCTGTTCCGTCCTCTTAAAGAGATCTTCTCGGACACGTCCGTTCATTTTTACGACCTCTACCCCGAATATCACAGGCGGATGTCCGGCGCGAAGCACAAGAACAGCATACATGTCAACGCGGAAAACGACCATCCGGGCAGCGCGTCCCACCTGTTCTACGCGGAGTATATAGCACGATTCCTCAAAGAGGACTTCCCGGAGCTGCTGGGCGGATCCGCGGGCATAGACCTCAACAGCCCTCTTCTCGCCGTAAACGACCATATGCCGGACGCGATAGGGCTTGAAGCGGTTTCTGTCGGGGAATCCGTGAGCAGGTACTTGTTTGAGTACCCGGATCTCAGCTCCCCGCATGATTTTGTCGGCATTGAAATACTGCGCTACTGCCTCAGCGACCCCATGGGCAAGAGCTGCGTCAAGCTGTTGCTCGAAAACCCGGCGGAGCTTGAAAAGGTCGAGCTTGACGGCAGTTTTTCGAACGCGGAGCTGTATTACACAAGGATAGCCCCCAAGCTCGGCTACGACAACTACGAGATATTCCCCGCGGCGAAAATCACCGACGGCGTGTGGGAGATCCCCGTCGGGGAGCAGGTCGCCTCGCTGTGCGTACACCTCGAATCGAAAAGTGCCGGCGACCGCAGCGTAAGCCTGACGATTACACGAAGGGAGGAGAAAGGCTGATGTCATACATCCTCGGGATTTCATGTATGTACCACAACTCCGCAGCCGCGCTGATAAAGGACGGCGAGATCGTCTGCGCCGCCGAGGAGGAGCGTTTCACAAGGAAGAAGGGCGACGCGGCGTTCCCGATAAACGCGATAAAGCGGATAATGGATGAGAGCCGTCTGTTTTCCGCCGACCTTGACGCGGTCGCGTTTTACGAGAACACCGGCTCAAAGTTCGAGCGTATACTCACTTCAACTTCCCTGACCGCGCCGAAAAGCCTGCCTCAGTTTCTGACAGCCGTTCCGGACTGGATAACCGACAAGCTGTGGATAGAGCACAAAATAAGACGGGAGCTGGGCTACAAGGGCTCGGTTTACTACGTCCCGCACCACCTGTCCCACGCCGCGTCCGCCTTCTATCCCTCCCCGTTTAAGGAGGCGGCGATACTGACAATAGACGGCGTTGGCGAGTGGGCGGCTCTTACGAGGGGAACGGGCCGCGGCAGCGCAGTTGAGATCAACAGCTCCCTCGACTATCCAAACTCGCTGGGTTTGCTCTACTCTGCGTTCACGTTCTATACGGGCTTCAAGATAAACAACGGAGAGTATAAAATGATGGGTCTGGCGCCCTACGGCAAGCCGCGTTTTTACGATACGATAACGAAGGAGCTTGTCAATATCGCGCAGGACGGCAGTTTTATTCTCAATCAGGATTATTTTCGCTACACCTACGCGCTGAAGACCATCAGCCCCGCCTTTGAAAAGCTCTTCGGCGAAAAGGCGAGGAAGAACGGCGAGCCGATAACCGGATTCCATGCGGACGTTGCTGCGAGCATACAGAAGGTCAGCAACGAGATAGTCCTCAAAAACGCCCAAAGCCTCCGTAATGAGACCGGCATGAAAAACCTTGTCATGGCGGGGGGCGTCGCGCTGAACGTGACCGCCAACGGGCTGCTCCGCTCCGAGGGGATATTCGACGATATATGGATCCAGCCCGCCGCCGGCGACGCGGGCGGAGCCGTCGGAGCCGCTGCCGAGACGTATTACAGGACTTCCGGAGCCGAACGCCGCGCCGACGGCGTAAACGACGGCATGAAGGGCTCTCTTCTCGGGTACAGGATCCCCCCCTCATCGGAGAGCGACAGGAACGCGCTGAAAAGCCTCGGCGCGTCGTGGGTCAACGTCGCCGAAAAAGACCTGCCCGCAAAGATTGCCGAAAACCTCGCAGCCGGGAAGGTCGTCGGGCTTGCCCGCGGCAAGGCGGAGTTCGGTCCCCGCGCCCTCGGCGACCGCTCCATACTCGCCGACTGCCGGGATGCGGCGATGCTGCAGAGGCTGAACATGAAGATCAAGTTCAGGGAGGGCTTCCGCCCCTTCGCCCCGATAGTCCTTGAGGAAGACGCGTCTCTTTATTTCGACATAAAGGGCAAATCGCCCTATATGCTCTTCACCTTCCCTGTCAGAGAGAGCCGCCGCCTTCCCGCCGACACCGCAGAAACCGTCCACGCGACCGCCGCACTCGCCCGTTCGGACATTCCCTCCGTGACGCATATCGACTACTCCGCGAGGATCCAGACCGTCAGTAAGGAAATAAACCCGTTTCTGCACAAGGTGCTGACCGAGTTCAAAAAGCTGACCGGCTACGGCATACTTATCAACACCTCCTATAACACCAACGAAGAGCCTATAGTCAATACCGCTGCCGACGCGTACCGCTGCTTCATGCGCTCGGAAATCGACTTTGCAGCCATCGGCGACCGCTGGTTCGACAAGAACGCGCAGACAGCCGCAGCTCCGAAGGGAGGCTGGTAAGCATGGCAAAAAACGCGAAAAAAAGCCCGAAAGCAAAAACAAAAAAAAGATCCGTTTTCGGCAGCTTCTCACAGGAGTATGAATACCGGACTCAGAAAAGACGAATGAACCGCGACAACCTCGCTCTCGACGTCATTCTGGTCATACTCATCTGCGTCTTCTTCATGGAGGCGGTCTGCTCGGTGGGCTTCAGGGAGATCCTGTTTATCGTACTGCTCGCCCTGGGGGGCCTGCTCCTCGCAGCAAACGTGATCTTCCCGCTGAGGGTGCTAGCCGCGCTCGATAAGCTTCAGAAGATCCTCAATAAGGTCGGCAAATGCATCCTTGCGGTGATACTCGTCCCGGTGTACGTTCTTCTGTGCCTGTTCAGCCTTGTCTTCGCAGGAAAACAGAGAAAACGCAGAGCCTTCGCCTCCTGGAAGACTTCTCCGGAGGCAAAGGAGACGTATTTTACTCCCGATACGTCGGACAGGTTTTCGCCCGGTTCCTCCGGCACGCTGCGCTTCCTCACCCGCGTCGTCGGCGCGTTCTCGGAAAAAGGACAGTATTTCCTCTTCCCCATACTGTTTATACTGCTCCTGCTCGGGCTTATCTTCTTCTTTATCTCTTCAAGCTCCGTGCTGGGATTCGTATATACTCTGTTCTGAAGCGCTTCACCGCCGCAGGCGGTTCATAATGCGCCGCAGGCCCTCACTTCATCTTTCATTCTTCATATTTCATACTTGAATCAAGGAGAAAGCTTATGAAAAAACGGATCATTTGCGCCGCCGTTGCGGCGTGCATGCTGCTGACCTTCGTTCCCTTCTCCCTCGCAGCCGGCTTTGACGTCGACGGCGACGGTCAGACCACCGCGCAGGACGCGAGGCTCGCGCTCAGAGCCGCGCTGGCGCTCGAAAGCCTTGACCCGTCTCAGGCGGAGCTTGCCGACGCGGACGGCGACGGCGAGGTCACCGCGCAGGACGCGAGGGCGATCCTCCGGGCCGCGCTGGGCATGGACGGCTCCTCCGAAGACGTTCCGAAGGACGCCGGGAGCATGCTCGCGAAATGGATGGAAGACAACGCCGAGTTCGATCCCGAGTATGAGGGCGCCGGGGAGTACTGCTTTTACTACGCGCCCACGGATTGGGACATGCTGGAGATATATTATTACCCGCCGACTTCGGATCACCACGACGATTCTTATTTCGATCTTACGTACGTCAGCGGGCGCGAGATCACGTTGTCTCTGTATCTGGACGGCGATCTGAAGAACCCGCAGGCCGCCATTTTCAACGACGAGGACGGCTACGGCGTTGTCTGCGCCGTCGACGCGGGTCAGATCAGGCCGGACAGTACGAGCGGGCTGACGATACTCGACTCCCAGGATCTTTCCGCGGCGGACGAAGCCGACGCGAAAAGAATAACCGGCAGTTATATCCTCTGGGCGGTGAGCTGTTTCCAGAGCTTCTGCAATGAAAAAGGGCTCGACATAGACGTCCGCAGCGACCTCGGCTTTATCAACGCCGCCTGACCCTGCCGCGGAAGGCGGTATGCGTATGAGAACTGCGCTTTTTACCCGGTCCGCGCCGGGCGGTGTGAAAAATGAGCGGTGAGCGGCGTCCCCGCGTCGCGGTGGTCGGCGGCGGCGCGGCGGGTATGTGCGCCGCGTATTTCGCCGCGAAAAACGGCGCGGACGTGACGATCTTCGAAAAGAACGACCGCCTCGGCAGAAAGCTCGGCATCACCGGCAAGGGCCGGTGCAACGTCACGAACGACTGCCCCGACGTCAACGAGTTCCTCGCCAACGTGGTCAGGAACCCGCGTTTCCTGTATTCCTGTCTTTCGGGCTTCGGCACGGAAGACACAAAGGCCCTCTTCACCTCGCTCGGAGTTCCTCTGAAGACCGAACGGGGCAGGAGGGTCTTCCCCGTTTCCGACAAGGCGTCGGATATAGTTTCCGCTCTCAAAAACGCCTGCGCGGACGCCGGCGTGCGGCTCGAGTTCCGCCGCGTGACGTGCATACTCTCCGAATCCGGCGTTCTGTACGGCGTGAAGACCGCCGACGGCAGGGCGAGGCCCTTCGACCGCGTCATAATCGCCACGGGCGGGAGGTCCTACCCCGCGACCGGTTCGACGGGCGACGGCTGGCACTTCGCGGAGCGGACGGGCCACAGGACCGTGCCGGCGGCCCCGGCGCTCGTCGGGCTCGACAGCCCCGACACGTGCTGCCCGGCGCTTTCGGGGCTGACGCTCAAAAACGTCCGGCTTGAGCTTGCGGACAGGAAAAAGACGCTGTATTCCGAGCAGGGCGAGCTGCTGTTCACCCACACCGGCATAAGCGGGCCGCTCGCTCTGTCGGCCTCGTGTTTTTACGTCCCCGGCGCGTCGGTCAGGATCGACCTCAAGCCCGCGCTGGACGCCGCGACGCTCGAAAAACGCATAGAGCGCGAGTGCGCCGAAGCGGGTGCGAAGACGGTCGGAGGCATGATGCCGAAGCTCGTACCGGCCTCCATGGGGGAGTATGTGCTCGAAAGGGCGGGCGTCGACCCGAAGCTCCGCGCCGCGCAGCTCAGCGCGAAAGCCAGAGCCGCCCTTGTCGGCGCGCTCAAATCCTTCGGGCTTGAGATCTCCGGTCCGAGGCCTTTTGAGGAAGCCGTCGTCACCGCGGGCGGCGTCGACGTCCGGGACGTGGACCCGAAAACCATGGAGTCGAAGCTCGTCCCGGGGCTGTATTTCTGCGGCGAGGTCCTCGACGTCCACGCCCTCACGGGAGGGTACAATCTTCAGATAGCGTTTTCCACCGCCCGCAGCGCCGGCGTCGCCGCGAGCCAAGCCAAGGATGAAGGATGAAGTAATGTCAGCAGATAGCAGATAGCAGACAGCGGATAGCTAATGGGCCTGCGGCGCATTTTAACTCGACGCTGTGCTTTCGGTATTTCCCGAAAACGACTTATCCCCCGCCTTTCGGCGGGGGACGCTTTGTTTCTGTTCGCCTCGCTGAGTCGGTTTATCTCGTCCCGAACAGGTGCGCGAAGAAATAAAGAATTTTGTGGAAGATCCCCGTGATCTTCCCGAAGAAGCCCTCGTGCGGCTTGCCGCACCACGCGCAGAGCTCTGCCGTCTGCCCGGGGCCGTCCGGCTCGTCGGGGGTATCGGGACCGTCCGGATCTTCAGGCTCGCCGGAAGGCTCATCGACGCTCAGCTCGAACGGAGAAAAGCCGTCCGTTACGGTACAGAGATTTCTGTCCTCGTCGAACCACGTTTCCATAACGGTCCACTTTCCGTTGTAATAGTGACGAAGCGTCAGGTTCGTAAGGATCGCGAGGTCCTTGGCGATGTCCGGCAGCTTCAGCCTGAGTATGACGGGCTTTGACGGCCGGACCGTATTTCCGTCTTTTTCGAGGGTAATATCCCACTCCTCCAGGATCCTTCCGTTTTCGGAAAGCGTATAGCTCCGGTGGGAGGTTTTCAGCTCCGTACCGGACGGGAAGGCGCCGTCGGGGAAGTCGATCTCCACGCCGTCGGTCTCGTTTACGAAGCTGTCGTCCGTTATGAATACCTTCGGGGCGAGCGGTTCCTGCTCGAGTTTTCCGCAGACCCCGCAGCGCCGGATCCTGCAGGCTTCCTCGGAATAGATCGCATAGCTCACCCACTTTGACCATTCATGCCCGCCGAAAGAGGGAACGGCAGCGCCGTCCTGCAGCCTGACGCCGCAGTAAGCGCAGTAGACGTTGCCCGAATATCCTTCGCTTTCGCAGCCTGCGGGAACGATCTCCCTGAGCCTTGTGTGCGCGTGCGAGCACTGTTTTTCGGAAAAAAGCTCCTGCGAAGCAGCGGTATCGGAACGAAGCGAAGAAAGCCTCACGGCGGGGCGGATACCGTACACCGTGTCGACGTTGTAATGGAAGAAAGACTCAACGAAGCCGCTGCCGTATACAAAGGACACGCCGTAGCCGAGATTGTTCCCGTCGCGCAGCAGCCAGCCTTCGGCGCCTCTCTGACACGACGCATAGTCGGTCTTTGAGGCGATACGGCTCTGAACTGTGCCGTCGTAGGATTCTGTCGAATCAAAACCGTATGAGCTGTTTTTCGCTTCGGAACAGGACAGGAGGAACACCTTGTCGTAAACGGTCGCAGTATATTGAGCTGCATCCACAAGCGAACCGTTCCACACTTTGAAGTCTATGGGATGGTCGTCCCGGACGTTGTTCTTCTGAGCCGCGGTAAAGGCGGTATCACAGAAGTCATAATTGAGCCACTCTCTGACGGAGCAACCCGTATAATCGTTTGAAACGAATTGCGACCCGATCCCCTGATAAACTGATTTTTCCCGTACAAAGTAGCCATAACCCTCTCCGCTGTCATAGATAAGGCTTTGATAAGGCTGAGAGTCGATCTGGTCCTTCGCGATTACAAGTCCCTCAGACGGGTCGAGCACTTGCCAGACTATCGGCTCGTACCTGAAATAGTAAACGACGCCGGTGTAATAACCGCAGTCGTCCTGATAGGAAGGGTCCGAAGCGTCGCCCAGGGGATCATGGACCTTGCGGTATTCGTCGAATACGACGGCGCGGTATTTCTCCCCGCCGAAAAAGAAATCTGCGAAGCGCATCCAGTCGCCGGGCTGCATCTGCCCGTCCCAGCCGCCGGTGTGTCCGTCCCAGCCGTCATTTCCCGAATAATACCTGAAGCTCCTCCATGTCTTCTGCGCGGAATCGAGAGCGGAAACAAGCCCCGTGTCGGAAACGAGCGACTGCGGATAAGTACCGTATTCGATAAGGTCGCCGACGTTATATGCCTCGGCCTTCGGCGCGATACCGTTGAGCCCGAGGACGGGCAGGGCAGACAGCAGCATACAGGCTGTGAGCAGGACGGAAAAGATCTTTCGGGTCGTTTTCATGATGTCCCTCCATTGTTTTGCAATCCGGAAAATATACTTCATTATAAAACACGCCGCAAAGAGTTGTCAATCCCGGCACGCTCCGGCGCCGCGCAAAAACCGGCCGGCTCCGCGTGTGCGGAGCCGGCGCTGTGAAAGGAGAGTATTTCGGCCGTTGCCGGTCATTCGATCGCGATAGTCCTTTTCGCGGGGAGCTTCTTCATTTCCTTCTTGGGAACGGTCAGCCTGAGCACGCCGTCGGAAAGCTTCGCGGAGATATCCTCCTCTGTCAGCTCCTCGCCGACGTAGAAAGTCCTTGAAAGTGCGCCGGAATAACGTTCGCAGCGGATGACCTTGCCGTTTTTGTCCGATTCGTTCCTGTCGAGGTCCTTTTTTGCCGCGACGGTCATATATCCGTTCTCGAGAGTAAGGCTGATATCGTCCTTCGAGAAGCCGGGCAGGTCGATATCCAGCTCATAGCGGTCGTCGCTCTCTCTGACGTCGGTCTTCATCTCGCGGACCGCGTTCTTTCCGTAGAGCTTGCGCTCCGCGTCGGAAAAAGACGGAAAAGCGAAAAAGTCGTCAAAAAGGTTCTCGGCGAAAATACTTGGAAGCAACATAATGAATTCCTCCTTGGGCGTTGGGTCGTTTTGAGCGATCTCGCCGAAACTTTGATTACAAAACCCGAACCCGTCGGTGTTTCGGAGCTTCGGGACAGGCTCTCTTTTGAGGTCTGTCCCTCTGTTCATCTCCCATTATACACAAAAAATTAGCACTGTCAATACCTAAGTGCTAATTTTTTGAAATTTTTTTGTATTTTTGGTTCCGGTCCGGAAAAAAGCCTATTCTATGGCCTTTATCTCGACCGCGGCGCCCGTGGGGGCGGAGATCACGATCGACCGCGCGAATTCCGGCGGGAAGGTGACGTAGCCGTTCCGGGCGGGCGCGCGCGGCTCCGTCAGCGTCGAGTCGGGCCTTCTCAGCCGCGTCAGGGCGGGGCCGGAGCCGAAGACCCTCATCGCGACGGCCCGGGTCCGCGCCGTGTCCGCCGTCAGCTCCGCGGCGAAGCCCCCGCAGTCGAGCTCCGTGACTATCCCGTCCCGGGAGACGCTGTCTGCGGCTGCCGAAGCGGCGGCGGCTCCCGCCGGGAAGACCGAGCCCACCGGGGTCAGGACGGCGTCCTGTCCGTCGACCGCGCAGCGGCAGAGCGCGTGCGCGTTCGGCGCGGCGTACAGCGAGCCGTCGGACGTGTCAAAGACGACCCCGCAGGCGAGATGATCCGAATACAGATGGTACCGTTCCCCGACGCGGACCGCGAAGGAGCCCTCGGGCGAGTCCCCCGCGTACAGGTCGTTTTCGGCTGCGAGCGCGGCCCCTGCCCGCGCGGTCTGTGAAAGCTCGCCCAGCGGGACGCGCAGCGCCGTCTTCGCGCCGTCGAATTCCGTCAGCCCCTCTGCGGACAGCCAGAAAAGGCTGTTTTTTATCCGCACGACGGTATCTCCGGAGAGCGGTCCCGGCAGGGCGAGAGTTTTTGCAGACCATGCCGTCACTGTCGTGCCGTTTCTTGAGGCGGTCTTTTTTACGGGGCAGAACGCCGACGAAGACGTGAAGAACCACACCCTGTCGCCCAGGACCGCAGAGCCCGTCACGGCGTCCGGCGTCGGGCGGCGTATCCTCACGCCGCCGGCGCAGGGCAGAAAGACCCCCGGCCTGCCCGGCGCGCTGCCGACGACGTTCCCGTCGCCGTCCGCGCCCCAGAGCCTGCCGTCGGCGCACAGCGGCGCAGTCAGCTCCGGGCAGGGCCTTATTATCGAAGCTCCGGCGGAAAAACCCGTTTCGGCGGTGAAGCCCTCGAGCTCGAGATAGTTCCCAGTGACCGCCGTCACGACCCTGTCGCCGTCGAGGTCGCCGAAGCCGGTCAGTGTCACGCCGTCGCCGGCGGAAAAGCCCTCTCCGATGCCGGCGCAGGCGAGCCTTACCGTCGTCCCGCAGACTTCGACCCAGGAGCCGCCCGCGGCGTCCCAGCTCCGGAGCGTGCGGACGCCGTCCTCGTAAAACACCGCGCACTCGCCCTGGGCGGGGGCGCTCGGGTCGGCGAACGTCACGGCCGTCCCGTCGTTCTTCCTGCATGAGCACGCGACGGCGGACTGCGCCGTGTAAATGCGGAACACGCGTTCGACGGCCGCCGTCAGCGGGTCGGCGCAGAGCCCGTCGGGGAATATGAAAAGCCTGTCCCCGGCGGCCGTGAGCGACCTTTTGCCTGAGCCGTAAAGCGGCACGATGGCGAGGGGCCCGCCGTTTTCGCTCAGAAGGTTCCGCTCGAGCGTATACAGCTTTCCGTACATCTGAGCCGCGCTTACCGGCGCGAGGAAGGAGCCCTGCACGAGCCCCGCGGGCGCGGCGGCGGTCAGCAGACCCGTCGCCGACACCCTGAGGTTGAAGCTTGCCGCCTGATCCAGCGACGGCGAATATCTGTTTTTTCGTATTTTGACGTTCATATGCAAGCCCTCAGCAGTCTTCTCGCGTCCTCGGCGGTGACCTCGCCGTCCGCGTCGCAGTCAGCTGCGGCAAGCGCGGCGGCGGTCGCGGCCTCGA
>JAILDS010000284.1 GCA_024689165.1 Clostridia bacterium | reverse complement strand
TGCGCGGTGGTCTGACCGTCGCCGTCGACGTCAAAGCCGGCTGCGAGGGAGAAGGGAACGAAGGTCAGCAGCATGCACGCCGCAACGGCGGCGCAAATGATCCGTTTTTTCATAAGCTTTCTCCTTGATTCAAGTATGAAGTAAGGGAGCAGCAGTCAGGAATTAGGGCAACACCGCACAAACAGCGGCGCACGGCTTTCTTGATTATTATTCCGTCATCTTGCACAAACCCTCCTTGAAAACCGACAGGTTTACTGCGTCGGATTTGTACAAGCTGACGAAAAATTCTGCTGCGCAATCCGTACACCTTATTTGTGCGGTATTGCCTTAGGAGGAGATAGGGAGTCGACCTTCCATATTGCCTACTGCCTATTCCCTATTCCCTCACTTCAAACATATTCCGCGGCGGGGACCGCCGCGGAACGTCTGCTTTGTCAGAAGCTCCTGCCGCCGCCGCCGTGGGACGAGCCGGAAGAGGAGGTGTGCGAACCTCCGCCGCCGCTGCTCCTTCCGCCGGAGGAGGAAGAGCTGGTCTGTCTGGGCGTGCGCGAGGTCGAGGAGTTGATGAAACGGTCGAAAGAGCCGGTGACGCTCATGGAGCCGGGCACGGTGTAGTCAGCAGCGCCGGTCTTCTTGCGGACGGCGTGTTCGATCGCCTTTTTGTTGCTCCTGCGCTTGATGAGCGTGACGACGAGCGCGATTATCGCGGCGAACAGGCCGGAGCCCAGCCAGTTTATCTCCTTGAAGAACAGCGTGTGAGAGTAATCATAGCCGTTGCCGGCGTCGTAGGCCTTGACCATCTTGGCGACGTATTTGCCGTAGCGCATGCCGACCTTGTAGAAATCGCGGTCCGCAAGCGGCTGGTCGAAGATATTCCACATCAGCTTGTCGATGCAGTACTCGTTGACGGCCTCGATGCCTCTGCCGGTGGTGGTTATCCAGATATGGTTGCCGTCCGTGCCGTTCATGGAGATGAGCAGCAGCGTGCCGTCATGGTCGTCGCCCATGCCGTAGCCGCCGTAGTCGTAAACGTCGTCGGCAAAGTCCATCATCTGGGATTCGAGCAGCCCGGTGGTGGTGACGACTGCGAAGTCGAAGTCGTACGCGGCGGCGAGGGAATCGAACTTCACCTGAAGCTTTTCGACCTCATCGTCGTCGAAGATCTCCGCCTCGTCGTACACTCTGGTGGGCCTTGACGGGGCGCCGGGGATGCGTGAGATATACTGCGAGGCGTCCACAAGGGTGCTCGCTGCGCCCACTGCGTCGGAAAACCAGGAAACGTCGGAATCCTCGCCGAAAACATCCCCGAGAATGTCGCCTGCGATGTCGTCGAGCTGGCCGGCGATGTCGCTCGCGGCGTCCTGCATCCCGTCAACGGCCTCGTCGACGTTCTCCGCGAAGGCTGTGGCGGAAAGGGTGAACAGAAGAGCGGCGGCGGCCGCAATTGCAAGCAATCTTTTCATTTCGCAGCCCTCCTCAGTTTCCCAGTATCTGGAGGAGCACCAGAGCGGCGGCAAAGCCCGCCGTGAGGTACAGCCAGCGGATAAAAGCCTGCAGGTTCAGAGCGCCCTTGTCGACGGGCATGTCGCCCGTGACCTTGCCTGTCTGCCCGTTCACGGCGAAGATCCAGTCCTTGCCCTGATATTTTACGGACATGACCCAGACCGGGTAGAGCGCGTATTTCGTCTGCGAGTTGAGCAGCTGCATGTTTGTCTGCTTCGGGACGACCGAGTCGTAGCCGGAGACGGTGGAGCGCATCGCCTCCGTGACGCTGGACTTGACTCTCTCGTTCGCGCGCGGCGCGGAGAGCATGGAGTCGACGTCGTACTTGTCAGCGAGGAAGCCGCTCATATAAGCCGTCTGGAAGCTGACCGCGTCGGCGAAATTATAGGGCTCGATCGACTCCATAAGGGCGTCGTCCATTTTCTTCGAGCCGTCGACGGGGACGTTCGCGAAGGACAGCCTGCAGGAACGGTAGACGTCGAAATAGCTGGTCTCCGTATAGTTGTAGCGGGAGTCCGACCAGCTGCGCGTCTTCGTCGCCGTGAAGGAACCCTGCGCGTCGGCGGTAGCGTCGTACAGCCAGAAGGGGACGTACATGCCCTTTACTGTTGAAATGACGGAGTCGGACTTGAACGCCTTCGGGACGAGCTTTTTCTTGGCGATGTGCTTTTTCAGCGCGTCCTCGGCGGCCTTTTTGTCAAGCTTGAAGGGGATGACGTAGTCGGGGCGCAGATAACCGGAAAACTGCTCGAGCATGACGACCGGGTTGTTGCAGTAGGGGCAGGCGGTCGCGCCGGTAGTCTCCTCGGCGACGATCTCGCCGCCGCAGGATTTGCAGACGTAAACGCGCATCCCCTCCTGCTCTCCGGGAAGCCAGCTCTGCTTGCCGCCGGTCTGGTTCCAGTTCATGGAATCCTGCCCCATGACGAAGCTGCCGTCGGGGTTCATCTGCGGCGCGCCGTACTGAGTCTGGGCGTTCTCGAGCTGCGCGCTCATTGCGGCGACGTCGAGGACAGTGTCGCAGAACGGGCATTTCATCGAACCGGCGGTCGGGTCGAACTGGACCGCCCCGCCGCAGTTGGGACATTTGAAATCCTGTAAAGCCATTGTTACCTCCTGTGATTGGAGTCGGGGTAGGGATCAGAAATTAGGAATTAGGAATTAGGAATGAGGAGTTAGGAATTAAGAATTCAGAATTAAGAATTAATTACCTTTTCCTATTCCCTATTGCCTACTACCTAACTCTGCGCGTCGGAGCGGCACTGAGGTGCCGCGCTACCGTACATCCCTACTGCCTATTCCCTATTGCCTATTCCCTACAGCCTGCTTACGCCTTTTTGGTTCCGCAGTTGGCGCAGAAGTTGCCTGTATTCTGTGAACCGCACTGGGGGCAGACCCATGCGCCGGGAACGGCGGCGGGCTGCTGAGCGTTCTGCTGAGGCATTCCCTGCTGCGGATAACCCTGCTGCGGATAGCCCTGAGGAGCGAAGCCCTGCTGAGGCATCCCCTGCTGCGGGTAGCCCTGAGGAGCAAATCCCTGCTGGGGCATCCCCTGCTGCGGATAGCCCTGAGGAGCGAAGCCCTGCTGCGGGTAGCCCTGCTGGGACATCCCCTGCTGCGGGTAACCCTGCTGCGGATAGCCCTGCTGATAGCTCGGAGCGGTGTAGCCCTGCTGGGCGCCCATGGCGAACAGAGAGGCGGCGGAGTTGTCCGCGCCCTGCGCCATGTTCATTCCCATGAAGCCAATGGCGGCGCCGGAGGGGTTGTTCGCGGCGTCCTGCATGGCGTTGGCCTTGGCGGCGGTCATCCTGCCGGCGGCGCGCAGCGGGTTCATGTAAGAGGATGCGGACTGGATGTCCTTGATAAGCTGCTGATCCTCTTCGGTGAGGGTCACGGAGCCGATGGCGACGGAGACGAGCTCCAGGCCGCGCAGTTCGCCCCACTTGTAGTCGAGCGCCTCGTTGAGCCCCTGCTCAAGCTCCGGGATGTGGGTGGTGATGTGGCTCGGGCGAAGGCCGAGAGCGCTGAGCTTGCCCATGGCGGGCTGGAGAGCGGAAACGAACTCCGTCTTGAGCTGGGAGTCGATCTCGTTCCTCGTGAAGGTGGAGGTCACGTTGCCGCAGACCCTCTTGTAGAAAATGAGAGGGTCGGAGATGCGGTAGGAATAAACGCCGGAGCAGCGAAGCCCGACCTCAATGTCGATGTCGTTCTTCTGGTCGACGACGGCGAAGGGGATGGGGTTGGCGGTGCCGAACTTGTTGTCGGTAAGCTCCTTGGTGTTGAAGTAATAGACGCGCTGATCCTTGCCGGTGTCGCCGCCGTAGGTGAAACGCTTGCCGAGGGTCTTGAAGGTCTCCTTGATGGAGTCGCCGAGCTTGCCGGTGAAGATCGACGGCTCGGAGGAAGTGTCGTAAGTGAACTGGCCGGGCTCGGCGCAGAACTCGACGATCTCGCCCTGCTCGACGATGATCATCGCCTGGCCGTCCGCGACGGCGATGCCGGAGCCGTTGCTGATGATGTTGTCGCTGCCCTTCGTGTTCGACGAACGCGCCGAAGTGCGCTTCTCGCCCTTCGTCATGAGCACGTCGGCGGGCATTGCCTCACAGTAGAAAAATTCCTTCCACTGGTCGGCGAGAGTAGAGCCTAAAGCTCCTATACCTGCTTTGATAAGTCCCATAGCTGTATCTCCTTTTCCGTTTTTCGTTATTGCGGTTCTATTTTACACGATTTATTCCCGTTTGTAAAGAGCTTTTCGGGGACGAAAAAAGCGCCCGCCGGAGCGGGCGCGAAAAAGCGCTGCGATCAGATAAGCTTGACTCTGCAGTCCTGAGAGCCGAGAGCGAGCTCGGTGCCGGGCAGTACGGGGGTGGCGGCGCCCTTGGCGAGCCTCTGCGTCACGTACATATAAGTGCCGTTGGAGGACATATCGGTGACGAAGTACTTGTCCTGCGCGGAGTTGTAGACGACCTGCATGTGCTCCCTGCTGACGGAAACGTAGCTCCTGTCAAGGGGCACGTTGACGGACGGGAGCTCCTTGCCGACAAGATAGACCTTGTCGGGCTGCATCTCGACCATGCATCCGCCCATGACGCCGTTGATGACCTCAAGGCCGTGGAAAACGGCAGGCGCGGCTGCAACGACGGTCTCGTCAGCGGAGGCGTCGTACGCCGGAGCGGGAGCGGGAGTCGGGATCGGAGCCGGAGCGACGTAAGGCTGCTGCGGGGCGGCGTAAGCCGGCTGCTGGGGAGCGCCGTAGGGCTGCTGCTGCGGGGCGGCGTAAGCCTGCTGCGGAGCGGCATAGGGCTGCTGCGGAGCGTAATTCTGCTGGGGAGCTTCATAGCCGAAGCCCTGAGCGCCGATCGGGTTGCCGTCGATATCCCTGGCGGGGTGACGCTCGTCGGGCACGCCGTCCGGGCCGCAGTAGGTCGCGGAGCCGAAGCCGAGGATCGGAAGGAATATGTAGGGAAGGAAGATCAGGCCCGCCGCGAAGCCGCCGTCCTTGCCGAAGGTCTTCGCCGCCTTGATGGACCAGATGATGTTCATGACGGCCGCCGCGCCGGGGATGAGGTTGATGAAGAAAAGCGCGCCGTTGCCCAGAACGAAATCATACAGATCGTAGCCGTTGAGGAAAGGGATTATCGCGTGCCAGGACTCGACGCCCGCCTTTTTGAAGATCTTGAAATAGGCGATGAGTATAACTATACCCACGGCAAGACCTATCAGCGAGCCAACGATCCACACGCCGATCCCGAGCCCGGCGAGCGCGCCGCCGATGTCGGAATCCGAAACACTGTAACTGCCGTACATGTCAAAACACTCCTTGTTTATTTAAGTAACGGTATCATAACATACCGCGCGCGGAAATGCAAGAGAAAAACAGGGTAACGAACGCCACGGCCGCATAAAAAGCTGTCTGAGCAGCTCGACGGGGCATTCGGGCGGTCTGAGAACCGGAATTGTATGTGCAGGATCGCTTCGTTTTTGAACCGAGCGGGACGTTAGCCGCATTTGTGGATCCATCTGCGGTTTTGATCCGGCAATTCCGTTTTTATGATATCTTTGAGTTCCTTAAAATGCGTATATGGTCCATGTTCTTTTTCCGTCGATATTATGCAGACCGGCGGTAAAGTTATAAGATACAAAACCGCTTTCATCGCTGTAGTCATCCTGTAAAAAAACGGAACAGGTCAAACGGTATCTCCCGTCGCTCAGTTTGTTTGCTGCTGTTACACTTGCGATTGACGGGTAAGGAGCCAATCCACCGAGCATACTGGGAAAACCAAAATAGTATTTGCCTTCATATAGATAATCCTCGTCACGGGCCATGTAGCTGAAGTCGTTTTCATATCCCAGATAGTCTGCTGCAAGTTTTTTGACTTTTTCGGCAGAATATGTGTAATACATATAATACTTTTTGCCTATAGACCGATCGGCCCAATAAACGTCAAAACGGTTCAGGGGATCACGAACGTCATCCAGACGCGTGAGGACCGCTTCTTCGCCGTACAATTCCGTGATTTCTCCGGAATAGTCAAACAGCATATAAAAGACGTCTTCTTCGCTCGAGTATCGGCAGTCGTATGATTCCGGAAGCGACTTCAGTTTGCACAGCATCGATTCAAATGCACGAAAATCCGTGTCTTGTGCGGAAAGATATTCAACGGCGGATGCTTCGGGGAGACCGATCGCTTTTCTCAATATTGTTCTCGCGTCCTGCGCGGTGATCTCGCCGTCGCCGTCCGCATCGGCGGCATTTTTTTGCGATGCGGTACAGACGTCCAGACTGATCGCAAACCTGAGCGTATATCTCGCGTCCTGCGCGGTAACACTGCCGTCGCCGTCAACGTCACCGAAGGCGGCGACGTCACGCGTCGTATCGCCGGAGCCTGCCCCACTTGCCGCAGGCAGACAGCATAAACAGAGACAGCCAGCCAACACTACGGACAGAAAACGGCGTGTGTTGTTTGTCATCATTATGATTCCCCCGGTTCGATTTATTTTGGCCGAAGCCAACAAGCGGCAATAAACGGAATTGAGCGATCGGAAGTCATGTTACAGACAGATAAATATGATCAGCGGCGCAGGCTTTTGATCCGTGCGCCGCAGGTTTGTTATTTAAAAAACCGCTTCGGCACGGGAGGCGACTTCGGTAAAGTCGAGGTGCCTGTCGGTCCTTGTAAAAGACCAGGCGTTATATGACTCTCTCAACAGCGGAAGCCTTTGGTCGGAGCTTTTTGCCAGAAGCCCGTCATAGGGGATCTTGTATACAGAGGTCAAATACTCGACGAACGATCTTCCGTATTCTTCTGCTGTTTTGTAGAACGAGCTTCTGGTAACGTGATCGCCGTTGAATATGTATTCAACGCTTCTGGTCGGGCCATCATAGATCGCCGAAAACAGCGTGTATGCGTTGCCGTAATTATTGACTCTCAACCAATAATACGAAGTGTAAGCACCGGTACCGAAACAGCCCTCTGTCAGAGTCATAAACTCCCCTGTGCCGGGATCGCCTACCGTAGTAAGCTCGACTTCGTGCTGTCCCTGCGTGAAAATGCCGCGGTACGTGAGCTGTCCGCCGTTGACCGTAAAAACAGCCCATTCATAGGTAGCTCTGGCGCCGATCGACTCAAGGGGTCCGGCGATAAGCTCAAGGTTGCCGTCGCAGTCTACGTCCTGGAACCAGACCTCGGCATACTGCGTCGTTCCGTCTATATAGTCGAAAGCCTCCCTGACCTTTCCGAACTGCGACGCGACGGTTCTGACAGCATCGTTATAGATCACGCCCCCGGAATAATCCTCGCTTTTTTCGATCCCCAGGGAAACCCGCAGAACGATCCGCGCATCCGCAGTCGTTATGTCGCCGCTCCCGTCCATGTCGCAGGGAGGAAAGTCGCTCTCTTTTTCAAGGGCAAGGGAGATGCGGAGCACGATACGCGCGTCTGCGGTGGTTATTTCTCCGTCTGCGTCCAGATCGAAGTTGACTGCCGGGGCGGCGGCCGAATGCCGCGCGGCGAAGACGGACAGCATTGCAGCGCACAGAACAAGGCTCACAAAACGATTGAGGGGTTTCATTACGATACCTCCGGCGATCTTCTTTAAGACTATCTGAGCAGCTCCACGGGGCATTCGGGAGAGCCGATGAACAGCCCCGAGCCCGGAGCGAAGGGCAAGCTCGTCTCGTTCGGCAGGCGTTGCCCGTCGCTCGAGAACACGGCGGAGTCGCCGAGAGCCACGACCTCATAACAGCCCGCGGATGCGTTGTAGCCGATTCGGCAGTGCAGACTGCCTATGCCGGGGTAGCCCTCGATATTAAGGAACATCGGGTTCGTCGTGCCCGACGAGCTGACGATGACCTCGCCGTCCGCCGGCAGATAAGCGACCGCGCCCTTCATGGCGCCGCCGAGAAGCCTCAGACCAGGCCTTGCCACGGGTCCGAAGGCGTACGTGACCGCGCCCGTGTTTTCATGAGAACCCGCGCCGAAATCGGTCGTCGAAGAGTTCGTATCGCCCGTAACGGAGTTCTCCGGCCGCTGAGCGCCGGCAGCACCGTTCTGAGGCG
>JAILDS010000279.1 GCA_024689165.1 Clostridia bacterium | reverse complement strand
CCCGACGATCGGTATCGCGAGCGACGGGATCATGAGATTTTTGCCGCCCATGTGGGTGTAGCGCCATTCCCACGACGAGTCCGCGTGGCCGCCCATTATGATCCTGCGTTTTACCTCGCCCTCGGGACGACGTATCATGTAAACGTTGTGCGACGTTTTTTTCGGGAGCAGCCAGTCGGTCATCTGACGGTAGAACAGGAACTCGACGATGATCAGCACCGCCTCGAACACGACGCAGCACAGCGCCGCCCACATGAGCGCGGGGATGGAAAAGATACGCGAAAGGTGGAACAGCAGCATGGCTGCAATGCACAGAAAGCCGCCCGCCTGCATCTCGGAAAACAGAGCGTACGGAGAAACGGTGAATTCTTCAGTATGTACCTCGTCGGCGGCGTCGCCGACCTTCTCGGCCATATACTGCTGAGCCTTGAGCTCTTCCTCGGAGCCGGCGGGTCTTCCCCCTATGTTCCGGCAGATATCGGCGATAGTCCTGCGGGAAAAATTGGTGTACTCGCGAAGCCTTGACTCGTATCTCGAAACAGAATCCCTTGCTTTCATCCTATCACCTCGGAAAAATCATTCTTAAAAACTGGTTGAATTTTATCATCAATATGTTATTATGTCAACCGATTTTTATTTGCGCGGAGGAGTTTGCTGAAGTTGAAAAAATTGTGCAGGATCCTTTTGCCGGCCGTTCTGATCTGCCTGCTTATCATGCTCGCATGTTCCAGGAGCAAGCCCGGGAACGAGCCGGAATCGACAGAGACGCAGATGGAGCCCGAGACCGTGTCGGAGATCGAAACGACCGCGGCCCGGACGTCGCCGAACGGCGTGGAACTGCTTCCGGAACGGACGTTGGTCGACCCGGAAGGGGATCTCCTCGTGCTTGTGAACAGATTTTACTGCGTCCGCGAGGACTACGTGCCCGAGCTCGAGCGCGCCGTCGCGGGCTATGAGGAATACCTTCAGCCCGAAGCCGCAAGGGCATATTCGTCGATGTATTTCGACGCCCGGAGCTCCGGCGTCGAGCTTTATCCGTGCTCGGGCTACCGGAGCTATGAGCACCAGAAAAAAAACTATGAAGAGAAGATAGCCGAATACGCCGAACAGGGCTATACAAGGGAAGAGTGCGAAGCGCTGGCGGCAAATTCCATAATGCCTCCGGGTTCGAGCGAGCACACTCTCGGGCTTGCCATGGATATCGGCTGGGTCAGTGCGGATTTTGAAAACGGCGCGGCTTACGAGTGGCTGTGCGCCCACGCCTGGGAGTACGGCTTCATACTCAGGTACCCGTCTGATAAGGCAGATATTACCGGGGTCAAATACGAGCCATGGCACTGGCGTTACGTCGGCGTTGACAACGCTTTTGCGATCTCAAGATCGGGCTTGTGTCTGGAGGAGTTCCTTTCCTCCGCTGACGGCTGACATCTGCTTGTATACAATACCGAACCGCCGCCGGAGCGTTCCCGGCGGCGGCTTTTTTTTCGTTTGTTACAGGCAGATCCCGAGCTGCTGCTTGAAGAAGTCGGTCAGCTCCCTGAGCTGCCTCATCTCCTGCATGCGGCTCTTGGTAAGCTCCGAGCGGTCCCGTACCCGTGTGTAAGTGCCCATGCTGACGCCGCAGAGGTCCATGTAGTATTTTGCGTTGACCGGGTAGCACTGGCACTCGGCTACGGAGGCGAAGCCGACGAAGGCGGAGAGCTTTTCGGCAAGCGCGGGATCTTTGTCCCAGACGCCGCAGAGAAGGGAGTACAGCTCCGTGTGGAAGTTCGCCATCACGCCGCTGTAGCCCGCGGCGCCGAGTCTCAGCGAATCGAGCAGCGTCGCCGAGTTCGCGTTGTAGAGCTTCAGCGGAGTGCCCCTGCAGGCTTCGATCTTCTCGCCGATGAGGTCTATATCGCAGCAGGTGTCCTTGAGAAAAGCGAACCTGCCCGATTCCCCGAGTTTTTTCATGCAGTACGGCGATACGACACGTTTATACGGGTACGGGCATTCATAGAGCCCGAAGGGGACGTCCGAACCTATCCTGTCGACGGCACGGAAGATCCTTTCAAGGAAAACGTCGTCGCCTTCGTCCTCGCTGGCGAATCTGTTCGTGATGAAGACGTAGCCGTCGATCCCGAGAGAAATAAAGCTTTTCGCGCGTTCGACGATCGTGTCCGGGTCGTCGGAGGTGTTGCCCGATGCGATCACCTCGAGTCCCTCCGGCCTGTTTTCCATAATGAACGCGAGAAGAGAGTACATCTCTTCAAAAGAGAGCTTGAAGATCTCGCTCGACTGGCAGATTGCGAATACGCCCTTCGCGCCGGAGCGGGCGTAATAGTCCAGCAGCTTTCCCGCGGCGGGAAGATCTATCGTCCCGTCGTCGTGAAAAGGCGTTATCATAGTGGGGTAAACCCCGTCGGATATATTCTTCATCATCAATCCATTTTTCCGGCTTCATCCCAGAGGAGATCCGCTTTCGCGCACCACTCTGTGAAGCCCTCCGGGGTCTTCGGGAAGTCCAGGTAGTGTTGTTTTATCCTGCTTGATACCGAAAGGGCTTTGCCCGCGGCGGCAAGGGTCGACCGGCTGATCTTTTTTGAAGCCGCGCCGTAAACGAGCTTTGCCGCGGCAGACGCGAGGACTGCAGGGCTGAGCCCGAGGCCCGCCCCGGAGGAGCCGCCCGAGAGCAGCTCGTTCGAAATGATCCCGCTTGAAAAGGCGAACTCGAATTCGTCGAACGTCGCCGCGTTGACTATGCCGGTCATAAGCGCCCGAGTGGATGAGAAATCGGCCCCCTGGATCCTGTTGTACAGGTCGTTTATCTGCCAAAGGGATTCCTTTGAACAGTCCCCGCGTCTGACTGCGACAGAAACGACTTCCGCGGCGATGCGCGCATGGTACATCGAGCTTGTGACGCCCTCGCCGTTGAGAGGCTTGGTAAGACAAGCCGCGTCGCCGCAGGCGATAAAGCCGTCCGTGACGAGCGTATACGGCGGGCGGGTGTAGGGGGTGCACGCTCTTTCGACCCTGACGACATCGTGTTCTGGCAGCCGGACGTGTTCGAGCATCGAAGCGTATATCTTCTCCGCGCGGTCGTAGCCATGACAGGCTCCTATGCCTATTATCGCGCCGTGGGGGTCGGCGCACGGGGCTATCCATGATTTGTAGAACGCCCAGAATCGCGAACTGCCTGCAAGATAGTCGGCGGGGTCTTTAATTGTCACGTAGCGCAGAACGACATAGAACATGTCGCTGCCTCCGGGCACGAAGGTCTCCATGCCCAGAGAAGCGGGGAGCGAGCTTCTCGCTGCAGCCGGGATGCCGGAGCAGTCGGCGACGACTGACGCCGCGATCTCTTCCTCGCCGTTCGCGGAGACGAACACCGCGCCGCGGACCGTGCCGTCACGAACGACGAGCTTTTTGAAAGAAGAACCGAATCTGATCTCTGCGCCGGCTTTTTGCGCTTCCCTGCACAGCAGAAGGGTGTAATCGTGCATATGCAGCCCTACGGTCGGGTTGTAGGCGTACGCGGCGAATCTGTCGGACGGCGAGGCGTTGTAATTTCTGCCGAACTCGAAAGCCCATTCCGGATCGCTGCTCGTGGGGCGGGGGAGTCCGAGCTCTCTGAACTCTTTGGCCTCTATGTGGAAAATGTCGTACTTCGAACCGATCTTATCCTCCGGGGACTTGTCGCAAATGACAACACGCAAGCCCTTGCGCGCTGCAAGGGCTCCGAGATATGCGCCGGTCGTCGACGCTCCGATTATCAGCAGATCGCAGTCTGTCATTACTTGTCGCTCTCCAGAAGGCCGTAGCCCCCGTCTTCACGCGCGTAGACGACGGCGGTCCTGTCGTTCTCGGCGTTTATGAACATATAAAAACGGTGGCCGAGCATGTTCATCTGAAGGATGGACTCGTCGACGCTCTGGGGCTTGACCGGGATGGTCTTGCGCCGGACGACCTCGAACTCGGTCTCCTCGACGACTTCGTCGCCGCCCGCGTTTGCGGAAACGGCCTCTGCGAAGGCGTCGGTCTTGAGCTTCTTTTCGACCTTGGTCTTGTTTTTGCGTATCTGGCGGATAAGAAGGTCGACCGTATTGTCGAGCGCTTCGTTCATGTTGTCCGCTCTCGATTCCGCCCTGAAGATCAGACCGCCGCTGTTGACGGTGACCTCGACCGACTGCGAGCGTTTTTCAACGGTCGCGGTAACGCGGGCTTCGGCGTCCTTGTCGAAGAACTTGTCAAGCTTGGCAAGCTTTTTCTCCGCGCGCTCTATAAAAGAATCTCTGGGGGTGCACTTGCGCCCTATAACATTGACGTTCATGATCATGACCTCCTGAAAAAAATGAGAGGCAAGGCTTACGACTGACCGTCCGCCCTCCTCTCGAGGCAATATTAACATAAACAAAAGGAAAAGTAAAGAGTTTTTTGTAAAAAAAGCCGTCAGCTCAGCGCCCCCTGCGCGAATAACCGCTGTGCTTGGAGTCCGTGGCGCGCTTGAGGTCGGAGATCTTCTCTTCGCTGACGCTTTTGAACCGCGACATCATGTCCTCGAACGAGAGATTGTCCGTCTCTTTGGGCTTAAGACCCTGCCAGCCCTGACGGGGCGGGCGTTTCGGCTTTACCGGCTTCTGGCCGGGCTCGGGCTTGGGCTGCGTCTGTTTTATTGAAAGGCTTATCTTGCCCTGCTCGTTGACACCGATGACTTTTACGTCGACCTCCTGCCCCTCGGCAAGGTAGTCGCCGATATCGTTGACGTATGTATGCGAAACCTCCGAGATGTGAACCATCCCGGTATCTCCGCTTTCAAGACGAACAAAAGCGCCGAAGTTCATGAGCTTCGTCACTTTGCCCTTGCATACGTCGCCAATCTGTACAGCCATCCTTACCTCTTATCTCCCGGTACCGGGCGCGGTGTCCTCATAGACCCTTGCGTCGGGATATATCCAGCCGTCGGCTATGGCTGCGCGTTCGAGAGCTTCTTCCTTGCTGTTGTTTTCGAGAAGCGCGAGCTGTTCCTCGTTCCTTATGCTCTGTTCTTCTATCTGCGACCTGAGTTCTGCGGCGCGGGCCCTCTGCGGCGCGAGAGAGCGGTCGAGCCCGAACCAAAGAGCGGCTATCCCGGCGGCGAACACCAGAATGACCAGAAGAAATACAAGGTTCCTTTTTGAAAAGATGTATCTGAGCGCAGGAATCGCTTTTTTCATACAACAGCTCCCTGTGGAAATGCTAAATTCAAGTATACGACCGCCGCGGATAAAATGCAAGCCGAAAAAACAGATTTTTACGGTTTTTTTCAGTTTTTTTTCGGCTGTCGGGAATACGATGCCCGGATCGGAGGGACTCAGGCGGTCAGCGTCGCCAAAAGGTAGTCCGCCCAGGTCCTGCAGCCCTCGACGTTCATGTGTATCCCGTCGGTCGTCAGCTCGGCTTTCAGGAAGCCGGATTCGTCGGCAAGCACTGCGTCTGCGTCGATATAGGGCAGACCCTGTTCGTCGGCGAGCGACGCGAGAAGACGGTTCCTCGCCTGGATGTCGGCGTTGTCGGTGCTGTAATCGTTCTGCGCCTCGATAGCGTCGTTGACGGGCAGCATCCCGTGCAGATAGATCTGCGCTTCGGGGGCCCGTTCCTTCACGGCGGCGATAAGGGAGCGGTAGGCAGCCAGCCAGTCGGCGTCCTCATAGAGATAAACGTCGTTGATGCCGACCATCAGTATGATTATGTCGTAGTCCCTGTCCTTGATCTCGTCGATGACGAATCTGTCGCTGCCGGATATCTTTTTATCGTAATAATCGTCGACGTGAGTGGCGGATTTGCCGTAGAAGTCGATCCTGTCGGTGACGTTGGCTGTCGCGATATTGTGTACGAGAGAGTCCCCGAGCATCGCGATCTTGTATTCGGAGGGATCCTTGTAGACCGAGCAGACGCCGTTTACGTCGGCGACGTATTTTATGCCGTCGGCTTCAAATTCGGCCCCGACCGTCATGGCTCCGTCCTGTCCGAAATAGTACTGTTTGCCGTCAACGGTGGCGAAGCCGAAGGTCATCGCGCCCTGAGCGTCGAAAAAGTAGGTCTTGCCTTCGACAGTCAGAAAACCGACTGCGGCTGTGCCGTCAGTGTAATAGCGGGTCACGCCGTCCTCAACGACAAAACCGTCGGAGCCTTTTTTCTTCTTTTTTTCGCGGGTGGTGTTTTCCGTAACGACCTGGCTTGCCGTGCTCCCGGTGCCCGCTGGGACGTCCACCCTTCTGGGATCGGTCGTGCGCATTATAATGAAAACAATGATCAGCAGTACCGCCGCGCCGCCTATCGCGCACACAGCCGCTATGAGATTGTTGTTTCTTTTCATGGCGCGTCAGTCTACGATAACGCCGGTCTGGCCCGGGCCGGGCAGGCAGGCGTTGGCTTCGTCGGTGTCGATATGCATGGCAAGAGCGTAGTTCGGGGACACTCTTACGACCGTATCGCCGAAAATGACGGTGCGCTCGGCGGTCCTGACCTCGGCCTTGACGATCTGCCCGTTGGTCACTCCGAAAGCCTCTGCATCGGCGGGGGTCATGTGGATGTGTCTTTTTGCGATGATAACGCCTTCGGAGAGCTCGACCTCGCCCTTGGGGCCGACGAGCTTGCAGGCACCGGAGCCAGCGACGTCGCCGGACTCCCTGACGGGAGCGGTCACGCCGATAGACCTCGCGTCGGTAGCGGAAAGCTCTACCTGGTCCGCGCTGCGGCAGGGCCCCAGGATAGAGACCGCCGGGAAAGAGCTTTTGGGACCGATGACCTGAACCCTTTCATTCGTTGCGAACTGACCGGGCTGGGACAGGTCTTTTTTGTGAGTCAGCTCGTAACCCTCGCCGAAAAGGGTCTCAAGCGTTTCTTTTGTTACGTGAACGTGCCTTGCGGACGTTTCAACGATGA
>JAILDS010000264.1 GCA_024689165.1 Clostridia bacterium | reverse complement strand
TATCCCATTGCGTAATAAACAAGCGGTGAGTAAGCTTCATCCGATCTGCACAAAAGAGGAAATAACAGATTTGATTCTGCATATGAACGACGTGAAACCAAAACGGATCACAAACGTTGTTGAACGCAAAGAAGAATATGAACGGATCTTAAAAAGTGCGGATAGAAGCAAAATCATCATGCATCTCAACCATTTGTATTTACTCCGCAGGAAGCTATCCAAAGAGCAGAGAAAACTCCCGCCGACCGATGCTGATTTTCTTGAAACCGCGGAAAGAATTCTCTTTGAGGAATTCTCATTTGTGATAGGGATAGAAAAGACAGAAATAATAACTTTCACACGATTTGAATTAACTTCCACACGATTTACCCCATCTTTCACACGATTTGAAACAGGTCAAAAACCGCAAAAATGAGAAAAAGCCCCGGAAATTGCATTTTTCCGAGGCTCTTTTTCTGCCGTCTAAAAATCAAATCGTGTGAAAGATGCCTAAAAACCTTATCTTTCAACGGCTTTTTAAGAGGGTGGGGTGCAAAAAAAGAAGAACGCCCATTGTATCCAAATAAGCGTTCTTCTATGGTGGACCCGGAGGGATTCGAACCCTTGACCTCCGCGTTGCGAACGCGGCGCTCTCCCAGCTGAGCTACGGGCCCATTGCGGGCAGGGGTCAGTATAGCATATCGCGTTTTTAAAAGCAAGAGCGATTTTGAAATAATTTCAGGCGCGAAAAACGGGGCTCAGCGCAGGAAGCCGCGCAGCTCCTCAAGGCTGCCGATGACGGGGCAGCCGGTCGTTTTGAGTATCGCTTCGCTCTGGTGGCCGCCGGAATACAGCGCGCAACGCGCGCCTACCGCCCGGGCGACCTCATAGTCGTGCAGAGTGTCCCCGACGAAAAGGAGTTCTCCGCCGCCGGAGGCGAGCTCGCGATCCTTCCAAGCGAGGGCGACCTGTTCCTTGGAGCCCGCGTAAAAGTCGGAGATACCGACGGTCTCGCTGAAATAGCCGTAGATCCCGAGCTGACGGAGCTGAGAGTCAAGCAGCTCATGCTGAGAGGCCGATATCACGACCTGCTTTATACCGGCTTCGCAAGCCGCCTCCAGGACCTTCTCTGCCCCGGGCATCAGGCGGCAGTCGCGGGAATGCACCTCGTAAAAAGCGACCCATTCGTCGGCTATTTCCGAAAAAGAGACCTTGTCGAAATCAAAGCCTATCCGTCTGTAATAATCGACCACCGGGAAGCCGAAGACTTCCCGGTAAGCGTCGATGTTTTCAAGCTCCGGCAGACCGTGCAGGCGCAGAAGGTCGTTGGCGCATCTGAAGTCGCACAGCACGTCGTCAAGGAGCGTTCCGTTGAAATCCCAGAGAAGGAAATCGGGCTTCATCTGAACAGGTCGAGCAGTATATCTGAATATCCCTTGCCGCCTATGTGGTTGTAAAGGGAATCGCTCATCCACTTGAAGAAGACGTATTTCCAGTCGGCGGTCGGATCCTCCTCCGGGGCTCTGACGCCGATCTTGACGAGGATGTCGTTGAGCCTGTCGAAAGCAGCCTCGAACCGGGCGAAGTCCTCCGCCGTTACGCTTGAGGTGGACAGCAGCTCCCTGAGCTCGTTCACCGCGGCTTCGAGCTCGGCGGCGTCCACGGGAGAGAGGCCGGAAAGATCCACGTCCAGCGCTTCGGAGATACGGTTGTTGGCGGTCCTGCCGTCCCTGCCCATCATGAACTGCGGGTATTCGCTCCAGGTCCGCACGTCGGCGTGATCCGTCGAGGTAAGGAGCTTTATCGCAAGGTTCATGATCACGTCGTTCCTGCCGGTCGACTCGTGGCCCTGATGCGAGAAATACCAGGTATATTCGCAAAGGTAGCCCGCAGAAGCGTCCACGTCGTTCTCAGGAGAGATATGGTTATGCGACGGGTTTGTGCAATAAGTGTTCTTCTGCGAATAGCCCTCCGGGAAGGTCTGCCCCGTCGGAACGGAATAGGCGTTGAAGGAGGTCGAGCCGAGGTGGATAACGCCGTCGGCGTTGTAATCCGTCCACGAAGCGACTACGGAATACAGCGGGAAGTCGTAGTCGACGATATCGCTGACCCACACTCCCCTGTCTATAAGGTACTGCACGTTGGCGAACCTGTTGAGCTGCGCCCGGTAGTACTCCCCGGTGATCTCCCGCATGGCGGCGTTCTCCTCGCCGGAGAGCCACTTCGCGCTGAGCTCCGGGTACATCCCGCTTGGAACGAGCGCCCACATCGAGGGCGTGTTGACAAGAGCGGTCCGGATGACCGCGCGGAGCCCCTTCGTCAGCGTGTCGAGAAGGACCTGCTTGGGCAGGAGCCGCAGCGCGAGGTTGGCAAGGTAGCCGGTGTAATCGTCCATGAGGCTGGGCAGCAGCTCGCTGTATACGGAAGCGTCCGTCAGGTTGAAGTTCTCTGCGAAAACGTCGCCGACTATCTGCGAACCGTCGACGGCGGGGACGATGTAGACGAGCTTGTTTATGCTCCCGGCGACCTCCTCTTTATGGCGTTCGAGAAGAGCGTTGGCTATGGTGCCGCCGAGGCTTATGGCGACGAGGTTGACCTTGTCAGTGCCGCGCTGGGCCTTGACCATCTCGATATACTCGTACAGCTCGTCGCCCAGGTCAAGCGTACGGTCGAAGCTGTTGTAGGCGAAGTAATAGAGGTTTTCCTCGCCGACAAGAGCGGAGTAGCCGCGAAGGGGGATCTCCTTGTAAACGTATTCCTTGTCCTCTTCGTCGAGCTCGGCGACGCTTTTCATGTATTTGACGACGCGAACGTCGTTGATGCCGTAGCCGTTTGCGTCCTTGGCGTTGACGGAGAACGTCTCGGACAGAGCGCTCGCGGCGGCGTCGGAAAGGCCCATGTCGGTCTGGAATATCAGCGAACCGAGAAGCGGGAAAATGAGCTGTTTGACGAGGTATTTCACGTCAAAATGCAGGGGCCAGCCGGTGATCACGTCGCCGGAGCTGTCCCTGGCAAGCTCGCCGTTCTCGTCGTACATGAACGTCAGCGACTGACCGATGCCCGGCACGACGATGCTCGGCGTGTCGTCGAGAACGGCGGAAGCGTCCGAGGAACCCGCGGCAACAGTCTTCCACTCCGCGACGGCGGGGACGGTCTGCTCCTCGGGCGCGGTGACTTCCGACGCAGCGGGCGATGTGGGCGCAGTCCCGGGCCCCGGGGCGGGCTCGGGGTCTGACATGGCAGCAATGTCTCTGCCCACGTCGCGGACGAGGCTCGCCGCCCAGCCGGCGGAGAACACGAGTGACGCGGCAAGCACGACGCAGAATATTTTACTGACAGTTTTTCCGCTCATGATAAAAACCTCCGATGAAGTTTTTTTATATCTGCCTGTATTTTACTACTTTCGTCGGTTTTGTCAAGAATGTTGCAAAATCTTATGTTTTGATGTATACTCCTGTTCAAGACGGCA
>JAILDS010000254.1 GCA_024689165.1 Clostridia bacterium | reverse complement strand
CGAGGGCGGGCACGCGCTGTTCATGATGTATATGCCGGAGGTCCTGCACAAAAACCACCTTGCGTCGGAGCCGAGCGCGGCGATGCATGAGACCATCTCGCGTTTTTACGAGAACGTCATCGGCAGGAGCCGCGCGTTCTGTGAGGTGCTGCTGCCGATCTTGAGGAAGCATTCGCCGGAGTACGCTTCCGTTACCCCCGCGGAATTGTATGAGAGCGTTACTCGCTCCAAGCCGTCTTTCATCCGGACCGAGGCGGACGAGCTTACCTACTGTGCGCATATCGCCGTCAGGTATGAGATCGAAAAAGCTTTTATGAACGGTGACATTTCTATAGAAGACGTGCCGGCTGTGTGGAGGGACAAATACAGGGAATATCTCTGCGTTGACGTCCCGGACGACAGGAGGGGCTGTCTTCAGGACGTGCACTGGTGCGACGCCTTCGGGTATTTCCCGTCATACGCGATCGGCTCTGCCTACGGCGTGCAGATACTGCACCGTATGAACGCCGATTTCCCGGTCTGGGGCTCGATAAGATCGGACGGGCTCCGGCAGGTCACCGCCTGGATGAAGGAAAACGTCTTCCCCTACGGGCATCTTGACCCGGACGACTGGATACTGAAGGTCACCGGCGAACAGTTCAAGCCCGAATATTTTACAGACTATCTTCTGAGAAAATACTCGTGAAAGGGTGACTGCTTTGGCAAAAGAGAAAAAACCGCTGACGCAGCTCGTCGCAGACGGGATTATGAGCGTCAGGGAGAACTGGAACAAACCGAAGCCGGGGGAGTACACTTCAATAAAGGAGTTCCTTTTTTACTGCCTCGGGATCATGGGCGTCTGCGGCTTCACGTTCATCTGCAACGACACCGTGTCTTTTGCCGCAGGTTATCTGTGCGGCTCGATCTTTGAGATCAAAACGGTCGATTTTACGATAATCACTTTCGTCGCTCTCATAGTCAAATACGCGACGCTGTATATCGAGTCAATCTCGATGACCATATTCGAGAACCTCGGACATATCCCGAAAAACAAGGCGAAGGTCGCAGCGACAGCCTATTCGGCGTGCATCGTGATCGGCGCGGTGTTCTACTTCATCCCGTCCGCTCCCTTCGAGTCCATTATCAAGGGCCTGCCCCAGCTTGTGGCGAACATTCTTGTGATCATGGGCGCCGGAGGCCTTGTGAACTGGTTCCTGCGGGCGAAATTCTGCCGTAAGTACGGCAGATACAAGCCCTTCCTGGTGACCTACGGTATTCCGATAACGATCGTTACCGCTATTATCCCCTTTGTGCCCACGACCCTTGACTATACCACCAAGCTCATCGTGCTGCACTTCCTGTTCACCCTGCGCACGAGGTTTTCGCAGATCTATTACGACAACCCCAAGGCTATCATAAACCTTATCACGCCCAATGCGATAGAAAGGCAGAAATATCATTCCATCGGAGCGATATTCCTCGGTGGACTGCGCAGCGTTTTCAGGATAATCTTCCCGATAATGATTCGCGTTACCGGCGGATATCTCAACGTGAAGTCATATCAGATATTCGTTCCCATCCTCTCGGTAGCGAGCTTCGCCATGGCGTTCTTCATGATAGGCGTCAAGGAGCGCGTCGCCCAGAACAGCGACGAGAGCCATAAGGTCGAGTTCGGCAAGAGCGCCAGGAGCCTGCTCAAAAACAAGTACTTCTGGATAATCAACATCGCCGCGTGCTTCGGCCTCTGGAACGGCGTCGCCGACGGCGTTATAAATTATACCCTGATCTATTCGCTCAGGATCGAGTGGCTAACGGGCATCGCGTCCATAGCGGGCATCACCAGCGTGCTGGGCAACCTTCTGGGGCCGCCGCTCGTCAAGAGGTTCGAAAAGCGCAACATCGTCATCTGTATGCGCCTTGTCTGGGCGCTCATAACGGCGGGGTACCTGATAGGGCTCAACAACGGCAACTCCGTACCTATACTGATGCTGTTCATCTTCCTGCGTTCGGGGCTTTCCGCCGGCTGCAACTCGATAACGGACTCACTCAACGGGGACGTGCTCAACTACCACCAGTGGAAGACCGGGGAACGGGCGGACAACATGATGAGCATCTTCACATGGTTCACCACTCCCGTGGCGACGATGCTCGGCTTCGTAGCTCCGGCGCTTCTGAAAATGTGGGGCTTCACCTCCGACTGGGACGTTCTGTTCGACTCCGCTGTGTTCAGCAACGTCATGCACACATGGGTCTATCTCGGCATAGTCGGCATAATCCTTTCAACTATCCCGTTCATCTGGTATGATTTCACCCGCGAGAAACACGACCGCTGCGTGCGCGAGATAGCCGAGCGGGAGGCCGCGGCAAAAGCCGTGGCAGCGCAGAGTGAGGAGGCAACGGCATGAAAAAGACGATTGCAGCCGTCGCTGTTCTTCTTACCGTCGCCGCGCTGTTTTCCTCCTGCTCCGCCTCCGGCGGCAGGTTCAGCGGCATGAACTACAAGCTCCGTGACGACGGAACGGTCGTTATCACGGGCTATTCCGACAAGACAACCGTAACCGAACTGGTCGTTCCGGATGAGATCGACGGCAAGCCCGTCGTCGGGATCGAGGACTTCGGGATCTGCAACGCCGAGTCGCTGACAAAGCTCACTATCGGCAAAAACGTCCGCGAGATCGCCGGGTGGGCGCTGACGAACAACCAGCATATCACCGAAGACGTCGTCGCCGAGGGCAACGAGAGCTTCGTATCCGTGGACGGGGTCATTTTCTCCGCCGATATGAAGACGCTGTACTGCTATCCCTGCGGCAGGGACGTCGAGTTCGACCGCTTCGGCCAGAACCTGAACACCACGACCTACTCCATCCCCGACGGGGTCGAGGTCATACGCACAAAGGCGTTTTACAAGTGCTATTACGTTGACGTCGACTATTTCCCGGACACGATAACCGATATCCAGGAAAAGGCCTTCCACAAGGCTTCGGCCCTTACGGATT
>JAILDS010000250.1 GCA_024689165.1 Clostridia bacterium | reverse complement strand
CCGCGGCTTACGCGGCCGACAAGGAGAACCTCGTTCCCAACCTTGTCGACATGCTCTACACCGTCATCGACAGGGTAGAGGCGGACCCGCTCGACGCGATCGTGGATATCGTCCCGCAGCTTCTCTACTTTATCAACTGCGGCGGGCTTACCACGGCGATGGACAACATCCTCTACGCGCTCAACGTCGCCACCGACACGATAAGGCCCATCTACGACGTCAATATCTACAAGCTCGTGAGCGGCTTCGACCTTCGCTTCGCAGAGACCGACCCCGTGAACTTCCTGTTCGAAAAGCTTTCCGGCCTCATTTACGACAGCACCGGGCTGAATTTCGCGGTTGACTTCACCGTCGACTCGCTCTATGAAGCCCTCGATTACGGCACGCCGACGGCCTTCACCTCCGCCAACGGCTCCACCGCCTACAGGCTTGAGAACATCGACAAGACCTCAATAGTCGACGCGATACTCGGCTACGCCATAGACGAGCTCGTCTTCTCAGACAACACCGACGCTTACCTTGAGTACATCAAGGAGCGCTTCGGGCTCAACGACACGCTTTACGCGGTCGTCGTCGGCATCATCAGCGGTGTCCGCTACGCAGAGGAGCAGGAGGACAGCTCCGGCAAGGCGCTGCTGTTCTGGGTGTTCTTCGGCGCGGACAACGTTGCCGACGCGGTACTCGATTACTACAGGATGCGTCAGGAGGAACCGCTCGACCTCCTTGTCGACATGTCCGTTTCGGGGATCGGCTACATCCAGAACGTCGAGTTCATGATCGAGGAGCTGTACAAGGCGTCCTACCACACCACGTTCGTTGAGCTGACCGGCCGCAAGGCCGACGCGGGAGTAGCCGAGGAGGTCATCGCGACCGCCGGGGCCATCGCCGAGATCAGCAGACTCGTCCTCAAGCTCTTCGCAATGATCTTTGCCTACATCAGAATGCTTGTCAACCTGTTCGGCAAGTAAGCTTACGCACAAAAGCGGCGCGCGGGCAACCGCGCGCCGCCCGTTTTGATTCTGACGGGCGACGGCACGAGACTGCCGGTTCCAGGATTGCTCTGCACGGGTCCGGGACGCACGGACGAACGCGATCCGTCGCAGCGACGGATTTGTTTTGTTTATACCTGTAAATACAACGATCGGATTGACTTTTTTGCGGATACGGGATATATAAATCATAGTGACGTAATCTGAAAAGGAGCTGTCATTTTGAAGCGCGAAGTGTTTTTTGCATTGCTTGCGGCAACGATGCTGGCCGGGACTCTGCTGCGGATGAAAAAATACCGCTTTACGCCCCGCCGCGCGGTGATACTTGCTTTCCTGCTGCTTTTCGGCGGAGTAGGGGGGACTTATATACTCGGGTATCTCGAAGTGGGATCATGGGGCAATATATCCTATTACGGCTCGGTATTCTTCGTTCCCGTCCTGATGCTCCCTTTTTCAATGATCATCAAATACAGCTATACTTTGCTGATGGATTACTGCGCGCCCTGCGGCATCGCGGCTATCGCGGTGGGCAAATTCCACTGCTTCCTCAACGGCTGCTGCGGGGGTCGTGTGCTTTGGCAGAACTCCATGGGAGAAGACGTCGTTTTCCCGAGCCAGCTCACTGAGATGGCCGTCGCGGCCGTCATTCTGGCTGTTCTTTTGTTACTGGAACGAAAAGGCAGACACGTCGGAAAGCTGTATCCTCTTTTTCTGATCATGTACGGTTCTACGCGTTTTGTCCTGAACTATTTCAGAGACGCGGAATTGGTTTTCGGCGTCATCCCGACGGCAGGCATCCTTTCGCTGGCGGCGGTCATAATAGGCGTCGTCTGGCTCCTGATACTGAAAAAACGCCCCGCCGCGGCAGAGTCTGCGGCAAAGGGTGAGTCTAAAAAACAGAAGTAACATTTTTTATTCAAGACGCTGTCCGGAGGATCATATGCCTGAATTCCTGAAACGCATGGACGTCGTGATGTGCTGCTTATGGATCGTGACCGAGTTGCTGTGCCTTATCGGGATCAAAAAATACAGAAAGCCTGTCCTGCCGCCCATGTCTCAGCTGGTCATCGCTCCTTTTGAATTCGCGGTCGTGATATATTTCATCATCACTCACGCCGTTGCCAATTACGCGTTTTTCAGTTATATCGCCTGGGCCGCCATTGAGATCGTGATAGTCAAATACTATTACAGGTACAGACTGATACCGCAAAAAATGAAAAGCTGGTATATCGTTCTGCTCGCCGCGCAAACGGCGGTCCTGCTGGTTTTTATCCTGAAGGTCGAGGGCTCGTTCCCGTTTTTCGGCGTTTTCAATACCCTCGCTGCGATCATGATCTGGTTCGTATATCTCTTCAAACCGAATTATCCGATGAATCATTACACGCTGTGCGTTTTTATCCTGAAGCTGTGCGCGGATCTGGCGGGTACTGTGGTTTATTTCCCCGGTTCGTCGGCGGTCATTCGAGGCATCCTTGTTTCAATGGTCCTTGTCGACGTCGGTTTCTTCCCTGCCTGGGCCGTTCTGCGCCGCAGCCCGCAAAAACAGAAGCTCGGCGTTAAAAACAAACCGAAAAAATAGAATTGAGCCTCAGATCCCACCGGAGTCTGAGGCTCAAAAATTCGGGATAATCAAATCATTCCGCAGACAGATTTTCGGGGCTTCACGCGTCGCGGAATTTTTTCCAGGGCCTGACGGCGAAAAAGCAGAAGAGCATGCCGAGGACGGCGACTGCGACCCATGAGGTGACGCAGGCGTTCCAGCCCCATTTGTCCGAGACCGCGCCGAAGCCGTACAGGGCGGCGGCGGAGCCGACGTAGGTCAGGCTGTTGATAAGGCCTGACATCGTGGCGACCATGCCGTATTTTTCGAACCGGGCGGGCACGACGCAGATCAGGAAGAAGTTTATCGCGTGCATCGCGCCGACCGTTACGGCGGACACGATCAGCGTGAGGAAGCTGTTTTTGTCATAAAACAGCGCGAGGAACGCACAGCAGAAAACTGCGACGAGGAAGGTGAAGCCGGCGGCTCTGACCTCGTCCTTCACGAATTTTGAGTTGATGAGTCCGATGACCTTGAGGCTGATCACGCCGACTATCGGGATCGAGACCGCCATGAGTATGGAATACTTCCCGGGGATGTCGAAGGTGTCGCGGATGAAGGTCGGCACCCAGTCGGTTATGCCGTCCCTGAGCATGCCCCGCATGACGATCCCCAGAGCTATCAGGATGAAGCCCGATCTCAGCAGCAGCTTTGCCGGGAGCTTCGGCTTTTCACCCGGCTTGTCATGCGAATCCCGGCTCATGACGGCCGGGTCTTCGGACGAGATCTTCCTGAACCCGAACAGCCACATCAGGAATATCACGAGGCAGAACAGCGCGGAGGAGAAGAAGGTGTATTTCCAGCCGCCGTCGCCGAAGAACCTG
>JAILDS010000157.1 GCA_024689165.1 Clostridia bacterium | reverse complement strand
GGAGGTCAACATTTCGCTTGCCTACGGGATGAAGCGCATATCCTATTTCACCTTCATACTCGATCCCGATCTGCTCGCCCAGAACTGGTCGAACGCCTGCATGCTCTATACCGGCGAAAAATGCCCTCACTACTATATGGTGAGCGGGATAAACCAATGGCTTCTTCCGCTCGGGAACGAGCTGTTCGGAAAAACTTCGACCGCGGTCTTTCACATAGGCACCGCGTCGGAAACGGGGACGCAGAGGTACACCTCCTACGGAGATCTCGGAAGCGTCGAGGGCACCGGGTATGTGGTCGGTTTCTTTGACGACGAAAGCTTCCTTATCGTCAACAAGGCAACGATTTCGGGAGGCACAAAGGAGCTTCTCCTCAACGACATAAGATCAGGGCTCGAGTGGTTTGACACCTCATCCGCATCCTGGAAGAGCGCCGATGACTGCGAAAGCATCAGAAGAAGCGATGACGGCAGATACGCGATAACGACCTCCAGCGGAGGATCGATCCTTCTCAGAGTCGCGCAATGACGGCAACCGTCACAAAATCACATTTTACTTACAATTGCCGCATCCGCAGCGGCTGAACGGAGATAAACATGATCGCAGCATTTGAAGAAGCCAGATACAAGCTTCTCCGTTTCTATTTCATCATAAAACGAATCGGCGCCTTTCGTTCTGATATCATTATATATCATGCTCAATTAATATTCAATAACTTGAAAATCGCAAATAATTCAACCGGGAGTTGAAGCAATGCAGCGCCATTAATTCATCAAGGCGGAGATCAATCCCCGCCTCGCCGAGCAAAAATGCGCTTTTGATGACCGCAGGTTGTCAAAAGCGCTTTTGCGTTGGTTTCTCGGAAAACGAAACGGATTGAATAAAAGTGAAAAAACTCGGGACGCCTGCTTTATCGCAGGCGTCCCGAGGGGCGGCCTTTATTTCTTCTCTTTCTTTTTGCCTTCCCCTTTTGCTACCTTCTTCCCGTCGCCGGAAGCGAGGAACTTGTAGCACACTGCCGCAAGCGCGCCGCCGACCAGCGGAGCGACTATGAACACCCAGACGTTCTTCAGGGCGTCGCCGCCGACGAGGACCGCGGGACCGAAGCTGCGGGCGGGGTTCACCGATGTCCCGGTGAAGTGGATGCCGAGGATGTGTACGAGCGTCAGGCTGAGGCCGATGACAAGGCCGGCCACCGAGCCGTTCTCGACCTTTGACGTAACGCCGAGGATGGCGAAGACGAACACGAAGGTGAGGATGACTTCGATCAGCAGCGAGGCGACGATCCTGCCCTCGAAGAGGGCGTTGGTCCCGAGTCCCGATTCCTTGCCGACGAACGCCATGAGGACGGCGGCTCCGGCGGTGGCTCCGGCGAACTGGGCGATCACATATCCGCAGAAATCAGCCACGGAAATCTTTCCCGAGATGAGCATGGCCAGCGAGACGGCGGGGTTGATGTGGCAGCCCGAGACGTTCCCTACCGAGTATGCCATGGCGACGATCACGAGTCCGAACGCCAGGGCGGTGAGCAGATAGCCGGGCAGCGTGTCGCACTTGACGACGGCCGCGGTGCCGCACGCGAAGAGAACGAGCACGCAAGTGCCGATGAATTCGGCAAGGTACTTTTTGAATGCCTTCATAAAAAATTCTCCTCTGTTGTATTGTTTGCCGGAGCGGCCGCAGAGCCGCAGCCGGGCAGGTTATTATTATTTTAGCACATATCCGGCAGGGTGTCAACTTTTTTCAGCATCCCGCCGCGGTGACGGGGCATCCGTTTTTTCTTGACAAAACCCGGCTATTCAGTATAATAGTATCTGATCATGCCTTATACCCGAAGCAACTGAAAGGAAAAGATCGGAAAATGAAACTTGCAACAGCGCTCTCCCAGAGAGCGGCGCTCCAGACGAAACTGAGCGAGCTCTCGACGAGACTCAACAACAACGCGAAGACGCAGGAGGGCGAAAGACCCGCCGAGGATCCCGAAGAACTGCTGAAGCAGACCGACCGGGTCCTCGTCCAGCTCGAGGACCTCATCGCCCGCATCAACCTTAGGAACAGCCGGACCGTCGACGGCGGAGTCACGCTCACCGAGCTCCTCGCAAAGCGCGACGTCCTCTCCAAAAGGCTGTCGGTCATGCGTTCCTTCCTCGACAGCTCGAGCGAGAAAGTCACGAGATACGCAAAGACCGAGATAAAGATCGTCAGCACGGTCGACGTCGCGAAGCTCCAGAAGCAGACCGACGCCCTGTCCGCCGATCTCCGCGCGCTCGACGAGCGCATCCAGACCCTCAACTGGACCGTCGACCTCTGAGCGTCCGGCCGCAGAACGAAAGATAAAACAGCGAAGCAGGTAGCCTGCCGGAGCGGATGTGATCTCCTGAGCTGAGAATGAGCTCATGGTGCGGTCGCGGGCGGACCGGGTGATTCGATTTCACATTCACAATGCATCGCCCAGCACATTCACATGCGCACAGTAACGATTTACGTCTCACTACCTTAACATCGGCCGGCCGGCGAGGGAGGGACAGGGGACTTTGGCTCCGCTGAGCGCCGGGACGCTCAACATCAACGAAAACGGGAGGACAACATGGCAAAGAAGAAACTGACGCTTCTCCACTCGAACGACATTCACGGGGATTTCCTGCCGAAGACCGCGGACGGGATCGAGACCGGCGGGCTCCCGAGACTCTCGGGATACGTGCGGAAGGTCCGCTCCGAGGAGAAAAACGTGATCTACGCGATGGCGGGCGACATGTTCCGCGGATCGATCATCGATTCGGAGTACATGGGCCTGTCCACGATAGATCTAATGAACACGCTCTCGCCCGATATAGCGAC
>JAILDS010000154.1 GCA_024689165.1 Clostridia bacterium | reverse complement strand
GCACGCAAGGCTGGTTTTCGGCTTGAAAAATGATTTCACTATGCCCGAGGGCACGTATTTCAGATCGTACGGGATCTGGTGAGCGATATATGGATCCATATCATTCGTCTCCGTCTTTTAAGCTGAAGCTGATTTCGGCGTCGCTGCCGGTACGGTTGTTGTATAAAAAGTCCTCCGCCATTTCCGCAAGGGACGAGCCCGGCGGAATGAGCTTTCTCACCGCGTCTATCTTAAAGCGTACGACCAGCCTGTCGAGCTTGGCGATGAAGCTTTCAAACGCGGCGTACTCGGTCGTTTCGGGCGTGAAAGGCGCGTCGCCGGGGTAAACGTGCTTCATTATGACCTTCAGCGCGTCCCATACCTTTTTGTTCCGCGCGTCGTTTTTCATCTCCGGGGCCATTTTCCCGAAGCCGCCGCCCCATTTCGCGACCGTCGAGAGCTTCAGCCCCTTCAGCTTCTTGACGCCCCACCTGACGAGGTGCGGGTGTTTTTCCAGCTTGTCGACCGGCAGGACGCCTTTTGCAAGGCTCAGGAAAGCCTGATAGTCCGTCCCCGCGAGATCGACGAGCTTTTCGAATATCCCGGGTGCGTTGAGGTGATAAAGGTACTCGTACGCGCTCTCGCCGTTCGTCTCAAGCCCGGGGACCGCGTCGAAGCCTATGCTTCTGACGTCGCATATCCCGGAATCCGTATCGACCGTTACGCGCCGCATCATCCCGGCGGCGTTGACGAGCGCGGTCGTTGCGATATCGAGCATCCATCGCCCGCTGTCGTCCGCATACTTTCTTATGTTGTGGACGTGCACGTGGCCCGTAAAAACGACGCGGACGTTCTTTTCGAGCATCATCTTCACAAGGCCGTCGTAACCGCCGTACAGCTCGAAGTCCGCCATGTGACGGAAGACCTCCCACGGAGGAAGGACCGGGTGGTGGACCGCGAGAAGCACGAAGTCGCCCGCGGCGTTGCCCGCGTCTATCTGCTCCCCGAGCCATTTGACCCCGTCCTCGAACAGGCCGCAGTGGCTCCTGCCGTTGCCGTTGTCGTTTATCATCACGAGCCTGACGCCGGGACCGACCTGCACGACGTAGGAGCCGCTGGGCTCGTGAAGGCTCAGCGCCTGCTTCGGGCCGTAGTCGTAATAGAAACCGAGCAGCTCCGATTTGCGCATGAACTCGCAGGGCTCAGTCCCGGTCGCGGTGTAGCGGCAGGCGGAAAAACCGTTTTCGTCGTCGCCGGCGCCGCAGTAGTCGTGGGTCGCCGTCGTGACGTAGACCTTTTTGCCGGCCTGCGTCAGTCTTTCAAGGCGCTCCCTGAACCCGTAATGCGACTCCATATCGCCGTTGTTGACGTTGTCCCCGGTGAAGATCACGACCTCGGTTTCATCGTCGGCAAGGATCTTTTCGATAAAGGCGTCAAGTATCTCCGGCGAGGCCTTCAGCGCGATCTGGTCGCCCCTCTCGCGCATGGTGAAGGGCTCGCCCTCGACCCACTGTTTTTTTGAAACGAAATGCGAGTCCGTCAAAAGATAAAATGAGTTCCGGGTATCGCTCATAACAAAATCACCCTGCTTTGTTCATGATAGGCTGCATTATAGCGCCAAATTCTGAGGAAATCAAGATACTCCGGTTTTTCGGAAACCGCGCGGTGAGGTCAGACCATCTCGACCTCGATCCCGTTGTTCATGTAGTCGAACGTGACCCTGACGACGGTGTTGTCCTTCGGGATGACGAGAGGCGACTTGTTCCCCGTGCCGGAGAAAATGAAGGGGTGCGTCACACTGACGCACGCGGAAAGGGTGCCCCACGTTGAAACGGCGAAGTCGTACTCGCCCGCGTAGGGCATGACGAAGGACAGCGAGTATCTGCCGCCGCCCACGTAATACATCCGGGTTATCTCGCTGTTTGAGTCGTTCGCGACGGCGCCGACCATGGGCTGGAAGGAGCCGTACAGAACGACCTTTTCGGGATATCTCACGCCGGTCTCGGGGTCGTCGACGTCCTTTTCGCCGTAGTCGAGCAGGTCAGACGGGTTGGCGTAGGCGCGGTATTTCTCATAGCCCTCGGCAAAAATGCGTTTGAGTTCCGCCTCCTGAGAGAAGCCGTCCGGACAGGCGGCTGACCTGTCGTTGAGCTTGTAGTAAGGGTGGTTCCCGACGAGCTCGCTGTTGCCTATCGGGCGGCGCAGCGGGAAGGCAAAGAAGCCGTCGGGGTTGTTGACCGCCGTCCACTTGAAGGTATAGTCCAGAAAGCTGTTGCGGGAAGATTCATCCTGACAGGCGAACCAGGAGATCTGGTCTCCGCCCCACCACTGCTCCCAGGCTCTCTGTTCATAGGTCAGCTCTGTGTAGGCGCGTTCGTCCCTGCCGCCCCAGTTGTCGTACTCGTACAAAAACGGCAGCGCCTTCTCGTAAACGCCCTCCGGAGAAACGCCCCCGCCCGACTTGCCCTCGCGCACGAGGACGAGCTTTTCGCCGGGACGGTCGGGCAGCGGGCAGCGCGTCAGCGGCATGGCGTTGTAATCGAGCAGGCTCTTTCCGTCCACGACGACACAATGCGAGTGCGCGTCGAATATCGCCTTATGGCGGCGGGCGTGCTCGGACGCGTAGTCTCTGAGCATCCCGATGACCCTGCCGATCGCCTTATAGCCCCTGTCATAACAGCAGTAGAGGTGGATCTGCCCCATGTGGAACGCCTCGCAGCCGCAGTCGATATAACGCCTGCCGCGGTAGTAGAACCACATCTGTGCTTCGGTGCGGGTTATGTCGGGCATGCAGTCCCACGTGCCCGCTTCCGGCGGGAATATCATGGCGTCGTAGTTGAAAAACCTGTCCTCAACAGGCAGTCCGAACGCGTCAAAGACCCAGTCCGGCACTTTGACGGGCTCGACGTCCTCACGGTACGCCGCCTCGAACAGACAGGCCTGGAGGATGACCTCCGGGTCGGCGGCGTGGACCCTGTCGGCGAACTCCTTCGACCTTGCGAAGTGCTCCTCCTCGGGCAGCTCGCCCCGCCAGATTCCCGTCGCCCTGCCTAAAAACTTGATCCCGGTATCTACGATCACGCGGATGTCGTCTTCAAGGGTGTCCGAAAGGTATATCCACTGCGCCGAGGTCGCGCGGGATAGATAATATTCAAGCACCTTCCTCGGCATGGAGCCGTCAAAGTACCCGGGGCTGTTTTTGTCAAACGTCATGTCTTTTCTCCCTGTTTACGATCGTCCGTTGAGACGAAGGAGCTCCTCTTCGGTGCAGTACGCGCTGAGAGCGCCGACGGCGGTGACCGCCTTGCCGCCCGTAATATTGCCGAGGCGGACGCATTCGCGGAAGCTCCTGCCGTGATAAAGCCCGTAGCACAGCCCCGCGAGGAAAGCGTCGCCGGCCCCGGTGGAGTCCACGTTCTTGAACTCGTCGAAGCTCGGTTCGAAAAACTCCCCCTGTTCGTCTATTCCGATGCAGCCCTCAGCGTCGAGCTTGACGAGCGGGTGTCCGAAGCGTTTTTTAAGCTCGAGCAGAGCCTCGCGGGGGTCGTTTTTTCCTGTGAGCTTGAGCGCCTCCTTGCGGTTGGGCGTGTAATAATCGGCAAGCGCGAACAGCTCCGAATACTTTTCAAAGCTAAGCTCGTCGTCCCAGCCCATGTCGAGGACCATGACCGCTCCGTCGTCCTTCAGCTTTTTATACGCGCCGACGAAGCCGCCCGCGTCCATAAGGCAGATCTTCGCGCCGCGCGCCATCGAATAAAACCCGTTTTCCGTCCGCCCGTTCCTCGTCAGGCCGCCCTTGCCGTATGAGATGAAGCTCCTGTCATGCGGGAGTATGACGGCGGCGGTTATGTTGACGGGGATCGGCGCCGGCCCGGCCCCGTCTGTCGGTCCCGCGCAGGAGAGATCGCCCAAATTCACTACCTCCGCTCCGGCGCGCGCGAATTCTTCGGCGGCGAATCGCGAAAAGAGGTCGCTGCCGAGCTCCGTGCCGATCCTGACCGGCACGCCGAGCCTGCCGAGGTTCACGAGCGTCCCGGGAAGGCCGCCGCCGAGCTGGAGCGACATGCTGCCGGTATAGATCTCCTCGCCCGGCTCGGGCATACGGGGCAAATTCTCAAAAAGCAGGTCGACGTTCGTCGCCGCCGCTCCGGCTATGAAGCTCATTCCCAGTCCCCCGTATAGTCTTTGTTAAGCTCGAGATATTCGTCTATAAGCCCGTTCGCAAGCGAATAAGACGCGACGAGCGGGTGCAGCGTGAGCGCCTCGACCGCCCGCCTGCGCGACTTTGTCCTTATCGCCTCGCTGGCAAGCCGCTCGTATATCTTGACGCGGCGGATGAGCTCAAGGTTCTGCTCGTCGACCCTGCCGAAGCGGTGCGGGTAAGCCTCGCCGTCCCTGACGTCGCAGGTGACCTCGACCACGTCGGTGTCGAGAAGACCCTCTATCGCGCCGTTGTTGGGCACGCAGAGTATCATTTTGCCGCTGCCGCCGCCGCGCGCGATCTCCATGAACCTGAGGGCGACGCCCGCATAGCCGCCCGCATCCGGAGAATAAATGTCGAAGCTCCACTTGTTCTGTCTTTTTACGCCCGACTCCGCGGCCATATAATTGTTTTCACGCTCGCCGTACCAGTGTTCGAAAACTGCGAGCGCGCGGTCGAAATCGAACCCGCCGGAGGGCCCGAACGCCTCCGATTCAAGCTCGGCGGTCATCTTCTCATTAATGTACGCGATCTGCTCGCCCCTTGTCTGCGGAGCGGCGAGTATGTTCGCGACTGCCTTTTCGCGGTAGTAAAAATAATACAGGTATTCGTTGAGTATGGCGTTCCTCTCGCGGAGGAGGGACTTGTCGAAGTATCTGAGATCGGTCTCCGTATAGGCGCGGTCATTCTCGATGATCTCACCGAGGACTTCCCTGCCGTTCATCGTCACGGAGCTGAAATACGACAGGTGATTGAGCCCGTAAAGCTCGCCCTCTGCGCTGCCCTCCGGCGCGCCGTAGAGCTTCTCGAAGCTCGCGAGCATCCCCGAGGGCGCGTCGCAGATACCGTACGTAAAGTCGTAGCCCATGTCTCTGAGGGTCTGCGACACCACGCCAGCGGGGTTCGTGAAATTGAACACCTTCGCGCCGGGAAGGGCGTATTTTTTAACGAGCTCGCAGTACTCAGCGAGCGCCGGGACGCTCCTCATAGCGAAGGACAGCCCCGCCGCGCCGGTGGTCTCCTGCCCGAGGACGCCTTTTCCGAGAGCGATGCGCTCGTCCCTGACCCTCATTCTGTCCTCGCCGACGCGTATGGTCGTTATGACGTAGTCCGCTTCCCGGACCGCTTCGACGGGGTCTGTCGTGAGGACGAACTTCATCCCCGGTTCAAGTTTTTCGGCGACGGCCTTGGCCATTTCTCCGTATATGCCGAGCTTTTTCGGGTTGTTGTCCATAAAAACGAGTTCTTCTATGCCCAGCGCCTTAGCCTTCTGAGCGATGCTTTTGGCAAGGAACATGGAGCGCACTCCGCCCCCGCCTATCACGGCCAATTTCATCCTGTGTACCTCCGCCGTTTTTTTACGCCCGCTGAGCCGAAACCGGCCGCGGCGCGTCCTGCATCGGATTTTAACACACGGATCTTAAAAAAGTCAAGCCGGGCGGAATGACCGCCCGGCTGAAAAACCGAGTATCCGAAAGTGACGCCGGCTCAGAAATCGATCCCGAGCAGCGGGCCGAGCTCAGTTATGAACGCGGCTACGGATTTTTGCGTATAACCGTCGGGAACGTCGGTCGCGATGGCGGGAAGCGTCGCGGAAATGTTTTCGAAATTGATGGTGGTGTCGAGCACGCCGGAGGACGAATAATTCTCCATCCTGAGAAGTGTGTCGCCGTCGGTGTAGTACCAGACCTCGGTGCCGTCCGGGTTCTGATATTTGCGCAGGGTCACGGCGGTAGAGCCGATGGTGGCGGACGAATTGCCGATATGGGTCATCCCGCTCTGGCCGATGGAAGTCAGGTCGATGTCGGTGAACGAGTCGAACTCGTCGCCCTCAAGGCCGAACATGCTCATCGCCTGTGCGGTAAGCTCGACGTATATCTTGGAGGGAGGATAGATGAGATAAGTGGTGTCGTTCTTTTTGAGCAGCGCGATGGAGACGGTCACGTCGTCAAGCGGCATATCCGCCGCGAGGTAGCAGACCTTTCCGTCGACGGAGGCGATCGCCATATTCGTGAGCTCGTCGCCCGCAAGCGTCGTCCCGGCGATATAGAACGTCCCGGAGCGGATGATGGCAACGTCCCTGACCTCGGAGGTTATGTTGCGTTCCTCGCTCTCGCCGCCGGCTGTGGTCCCTGCGGGAGCCTTCGTCGTGGCGTCGATCGCGGTCGTCGGCGAAACGGCGGTCGTCTGCGGCGCAGCCGTGGTCTTGTCTTCCGCAGCGGCGGTCGTGCCGTCGCCGGCGGTCGTGCCGGCAGGCTCCGTCGTCTCGGGAGCGTCGGTCGTCACGGGCACGGTAACGGTGGTCTTGACAAGCTGGGTCTCGGTCTCTCCGGACTCGTCCGTCACGATCTCGACAGACTCGACCTCGCTGATATCAAACTGAGGCTGCGTAACGGGTACAGCCTCGGAATCCGACTCGGAAACGTCGTCCCCGCCCTTGTCCTTCTTGCCGCAGGACGTCGCAAAAACGGACACGAAAACGAACATCAGAGCAAGTATCAAAGCCGCCTTCTTTTTCATGGCCCTTATACCTCCCAAAAATGGTTGAAGCAATAATACCTTTTCCGCGTCGAAAAATCAAGAGGCGAAAAGAGGTCAATGGTTAAGATTTTGTCAAAATTATGACATGGCCATTCCGAGGAAGCAGTCGTTATTGCCCGAATAGGACGTGAACATCTCAAGCATGTTGATCGGATCGTTGAAATCTGCTATCCATCCGCCGCGGACAATGTCAAAGCCGCCGGCCGTGCGCGCGTCCTGGAACTCGTTCCACGACAGAGATCCGGTCTCCACGACGATGCCTATCTCCGCAAGCGACTCCGCAACGGAACCGGCTATCATACCGTGGTAAGGAGAGTCGTTGAAAAGATAAGTCAGCGTCACGGGCTGAGCGAGCCTTCCGTCCTTCCCGAGCTCCAGGCCCGACGCGATGAGCAGCTGCCGGGCCCTCATGAGCGTCTTTTCGTGATCCGCGCTGATCGCGTACGGATCGAAGTGGCTGTTCTCAAAGAAACCGCAGCTGCCGTCGGACATACTGTCCGGTATGAAGCCGTCCGCGACGGCCTCTTCGGGAAGACCGAGCATATCGCAGATCGCGGCGCGGTCGATAAGAATGGAGATCGCCTCACGGGCGCAGGCGGCCTGCGCGGGCGTCATGCCGTCGAATAACGCGCTCCTGGCGTTGACGGACAGGTAATACGTTCCCAGCGTGGTGTATATGACCTCTGTGCCCGTACCGTCAGCCTCGGCTTTAACGGCAGTTTCGTGGTAATAGTCGTCGAGGAAGTCGAGCTCTCCGGAAAGGAACGCCGCCCCCGTCGTTTCGATGTCCTCGCTGAGAACGTACACGAGTTTTTCGACTCTCACGCTGTCCGCGTCGTAATAATACGGATTTTTGACGTAGGTGATGGTATCATCATGCTCCCAGGACTCGCAGATGAACGCCCCGTTTGAAACGAAGCCCGCTTCGGAGCACCACGCTCCCGGGTAGCCGTCGGGACCGGACGCGCCTTCGACCGCATCCCGCTTAACCGGGAAGAAGCTCGGGAAAGCCATGAGGTCCTCCATATAAGCGCAGGGAGCGGACAGAACGAATTCAAGAACGCCGTCTCCGACTGTCGTGACGCTGATTTCGCCGTCGTCATAGCCCTC
>JAILDS010000076.1 GCA_024689165.1 Clostridia bacterium | reverse complement strand
GATGTTGTTAAGGCAGGTTTCGCGCCATTCGCCTTCGCCCAGATGCTGCCAGGAGGGCATTTCGGTAAAAACAAGCAGGCCGATCTCGTCGCAGCAGTCGAGAAAATGCGGGCTGTCGGGATAGTGCGAGGTGCGCACGATATTGCAGCCGAGCTCATATTTGAGCAGCTTCGCGTCAGCTGTCTGGGCGCTTTTCGGCATGGCGTTGCCGACGTAAGGGTAAGACTGGTGGCGGTTTAGCCCCCTGAGCTTGACGTGACGACCGTTGAGATAGAAGCCGTCCTTTCTGAACTCGGCGGATCTGAAACCGAAACGTCTGGAATCTTCGTCGCCGTCGATCTCTATCGTCAGAGTATACAGCACCGGGGAATCGAGATCCCACAGCTTTGCGGGGAAAGCCCAGTCGAGCCTTATGACCGATCCGTCGACCTCGGCGCTCCTTTCCGCGACGGCGTTTCCGTTGCTGTCCGTGACCTTAGCTTTAAGAACTCCGCGGTACGGCTGTGAAAAAGTCACGTCTGCGACAAGTCTCTTTTTTTCTCCCGAAACGCAGGGCGTGCGGACGAAAATATCGTCTATATAAGTCAGCGGGACAGTCTTTATCGAGACTTCGCGGTAGATGCCGCCGTAAACGAGGTAATCCACCACGTTGCCGAAGGGCGGCATATCGGGCCTTTCGGCAGAGTCGAGCTCGACGGCAATGACGTTTTCTCCGTCTGTGATAAGGTCGGTGATATCGGCTTCAAAAGGAGTATAACCGTCCTTGTGCTCACAGCAGAACTCGCCGTTGATGTAGACCCTCGCGTAGTTAGCGGCGCCCTCGAAGCGCATGATAGCCTTGTGCGCGCCGTCCGTAGCCTCAGCGGGCAGAGTGAAGCGCTTGCGGTAGCACGAAACGAACTGGTAATCCTTTTCGTCAAAATAGTTGTAAGGTATCTCTTTGACTGTGTGGGGGATATCGACCGCGGCAAAGTCCGAGTCGTCAAAATCCGGGGATACCTGTTCGGGCGAAAAATGCTCCGAGAACCGCCAGTCGAAATTAATGTCTGTGATCTGTCTCATGTCAGGCACCTATCCCTCCTATAAGATCTTCGAACGCTTCGATCATCACGCTCGCGGCGTGACGGCTGACCGATACGAACTCCGTAGAGCCGCTCTCCTCGGCGAGAAAAGCGATATAGTTGTTGTCGGGCACGATATAACCGAGCTGGTCGTTGGAAAGCGAGAAGGGGAGAAGGGTCCTGTTCGCGTCGCGTTCGTTTACTATGTCCTGCATGGAGGGATATTCCCAGTCCGTCCCGCTCCAGGAATACTCGGCGCCGAGGCAGCCGCCGAAAGCAAGCTCCGGCGCGAGCTCTCCGGGGAAGAAAGCGAACGCAAGATCGTTCCCGAGTTCCATATAGCCGATCTCGCTTTCGATAAAGCGTTTAGTGCCCTCGCGGTAGACGTAGTTCGTGATCAGTCCGGTCTTGCCCGCCAGAAGAAGGATGGGGTTGTCGAGCTCGACGGTGACTGTCGCGTATTTCGCCGCGAGGTGAGGGGCGACGGGGACGTCGTTGTCGATTGCCGTGAGAGCGCTGCCGATTGAATATCCGAAGCCCTTGAGCGAATCGAGCCTGTCCATGTCGTCCGTATAGCCGACGACGGTGTCGGCGTTCCTTTCAAGGGTGTTGCTCTGCTGAGCGCCCATGATGAACATGCAGTTCGCTCCTGCGGCGTTCACCGTCTGTTCCGCGTAGTAGGGATAGTCTGCGGTGATGACCGTTCCGGCCGCGCCGTTGCCGACGCAGTGGATCGAAGAGGTGACGAGCCAGGTCTCCTTGCCGCCGTCGGAAGGAACGAAGCGGAAGCGGTTGAAGTTCGGGTCGTTGACAAAGGGCTGGCGTTTGTCATAAAGATATTTTGTCGCGTCCGCTGTGCCGTAATAAAGGGCGCCCTCAGTCATGGAGCCTACCGCAGCTTTTACGGATGCGACAGACTGAGCGACAAGGTTTTCCATGTATTCGGCGTTCTGTCCGTTGTCGGCCCTGAGCCCGAAAAGGTTCTTCCACGGGTTGACGAATACCGCGCCGACGAGGTCGCCGTTGAGCCCCATCGTGTCGACGGCGCTGTGCTGGTGAAGGGCGGATACGTTTATCGCCGCTATGCCGTTTTCCGCGCTGAAATCCGCGAGCTCGGAACGGATCTCGCGGACGGTCGGCGAGGATACGCCGAAGCAGTCGAGCACGACGAAAACGACGGTTCCGTTGACCCCGTCCGAGAGGGCGAGGGTGTGTACGGTAAGATCGTCTTCGATGGCGGTGGCGTATTTCTTTGACATTACCGACATGGTGCCGCCGACGTAGCATTTGCCGATGATATCGTCGGGGGCGGTGATGAGCGACCGAGTGTCAAAGCCCGCGGACCAGGTTGCCCCCTGAGCGCTTGAGAAAGCCGGGTCAGCCATTCCCTCCATAAAGCCTTCGGTCGGCATATCGTCCTTTGAGACGAAGTTGGGCCCTCCGGGTATGAGGACGGCAACGGCTTTGACAAGGCCGCGGACTATCTTATCGAGCAGATCCTGGCCCTTTACGTGGCTCCTTTGCGGCGCGACATAGCTTTCGGCGTTGGTTTCGACGCCGGCGGGCTGCGCCGCGAAAGCAAAAAAACACGGCAGAAGAACGAGCGTAGCGGCCAGAATGAAAGAGACGACCTTTTTCATAACAGCACTCCTTCGTACAATAATACATATTTTATACTACTATACTATCGTGGTTTTTGCAAGCTATATTTGACCCGCCGCGGTTGACTTCATAACAGATCGGTGTTAAAATCCGTACAGAAAAAACGGAAAAGGGGTTTTATATGTCATATCTACCGATGCAGGATTACGAGACCGCCGCAAAAGAGGTCAGAGCCGAGTTCGACGACCAGATACAAAAACACGGCAGGATAACCAACATGAAAAAAACGCTGCTCGCGGACGTGCCCTCCTTCAAGGCTTATATGGAGTGGTACACGCTTTACGACGGGCTTAAAACCTTCCTCGACGACAGGGCGATCGAGCTGTTTTCATACGCCGTTTCAAACGGCAACCACTGCCTTATCTGCTCGACGTTTTTCAGAAAGATCCTGATCGATTCCGGAGACGATCCGGATGATCCGAAGCTTACGGATAAAGAGAAGCTGCTGATGGACCTCGGCAAGGCGATCTGCATCGACGCGCACAACATCCCGCCAGAGATATATGACGGGCTGAAAAAGGAGTTCTCGGATAAACAGATCGTTCAGCTGATCGCTTTCGCGGGGATCATGTACGCGACGAACCTTTTCAACACCGTCGCGCGCGTCCCGCTCGACGGAGTGCTGTACGACTACGTCGGCGACAATTTCAAGGGGGAATGAGCATGGGTGACTTCAACGGAAAAACCGTATTCATCACAGGCGCCGCGCACGGGCAGGGCAGGGCTGCCGCGCTCGCTTTCGCGCGCGAGGGCGCGAACGTAGCCGGCTTCGACGTGGGCAAAAAGATCGAGTACCCAGCGTATGAGTTCGGCACCAACGAGGAGCTTGAGTCGCTCAAAGCCGAAATAGAAGCCATGGGCGGCAGATGCCTGGTTTTTACCGGCGACGTCAGGGACGACGCCGCGGTCACGGCAGCGGTCGAAAAGACGGCGGAGGAGTTCGGAGGGATCGACGTCCTTTTCAATAACGCGGGCATCTGCGCCTACGCCGAGATCGACAAAATGACCGACGAGGCCTGGGACGCGATGATAGACATCAATCTCAAGGGCCCGATGATCGTCACCCGCAGGGTCGTCAAATACATGATGCGCGACAAAAAAGGCGTGATAATCAACAATTCGTCCGTCATGGGCCTTCGCGGCGGTCGGAGACTGTCGCACTACACCGCGTCGAAATGGGGCCTGACGGGCCTTACGAAGGCGTGGGCGATAGAGCTCGCGCCGTATAATATCAGGGTCAACAGCATACACCCGACCGGCGTGAACACTCCCATGAACGACGGTCTTGCTGCTATGGAGGGGAAGACGCCGGAGGAGATAGCCGAGGCTTCCGCGGGCAATCTGCTGCCTGTTCCGTGGATAGAGCCGGAGGACGTCGCGAACCTCGTCTTGTTTCTCTGCTCCGACAAGGCCCGGTATATCACCGGCGCCCAGTACACGCTCGACGCGGGCCTGCTGAGCGTTTAGGAGACAGCTATGCGTGTTGTAAAACCGTCCGTATTGAAAAACCTGATCTATAAGCATATCAAGCCCTTCATTACCGAGGACAGG
>JAILDS010000007.1 GCA_024689165.1 Clostridia bacterium | reverse complement strand
AACAACACTGCTTCTCCGCTTCGCCGTCCCCATCACAAGACGGGGACGCCTTCAGCGTCGATCGGGCGGTCATGCCCGCCCCTACGAAACCGACCGCTGTCGGCTGATCCGCTGACTCACGACGCCTCAAGCAGCGCGGGGTCGGCGGGGGCTCTCGGCTCGGAGGGCGCGCCTCTGATCTGCCGGGTATACGCGGCGCCGTACTTCGAAAAGCTCGTCTTGTATATCCCGCCCTCCGACAGCAGTGAGCACAGCCACAGCGGCATAGCCTCCTGCACCTTGATCTCCAGGATCGCCGTGCCCTCGTCGAGCAGCCCGAGGCCGTCCATGCCGCTCTTCAGGTCGAGCCTGTCGACGCGGTAGCGCGGGTTGTAGTCGACGGTCAGGCGCAGGTCGCCGCCCGGCTCGAAGTACGCCGTTCTGTCGCAGATTATCAGGCAGGAGGGGGCGAGAGTCCCGTAAAAGTCCCTGAAAGCCGTTATCTCGGCGTTTATCTGCCCGGGGGCGCAGACGTCGCCCTCGCCGGCGAAGAACTTTTCGACCCTCGGGATCGTACTCTGCACCCTGCGTTTATAGACAATCCCGTACGCCTTGCGCTTGAGCTCCAGGAACACCGGGCTTTCGTCGGTCGCGGGGCCGTAGGAGCGCAGCCGTATCTTTTCCTTGAACGGGGGACTCTCTAAACTGTTCCTTATCAGCCTGAAATTCGGGGTGTCGTAATACAGCGACGCTATCGACGTCATGCCGTAGGAGTCGAGCTCCATGCGGCCCCGAAGGCCGCTCCTGAAGTATTCCGCCTGCCGCGCGGTGAGCATATACTTGAGCTCGTACCGCTTCATGACGGCTATCGCCATACGTTCCCCCTCCTTTCGGGTTTTAATCTACCGGGTTTCAGAATGCGATCGTGACGCTGAACACGCCGTTTGAGACCTCTGCGGAGCATCTGCCGCCCAGGTCGCGGACGAGCTCCTTGACCCTTGACAGGCCGAGCCCCGCGTCCCTGCCCCCGACGGCGTTGTCAAGCGTTGCGAAGCGGTCGAAAACGACGTCGCAGGGACCGTCTGCAAGCCCTTTTGCGCCGTTGGCGAAGATGAGCTTCACACGCTGCCCGCCGGTAAGAGTCACGGCGATGGGGCCCGTCGCGAATTTCAGGGCGTTGCCGCGCAGCTCGGCAAGAATCTCGTCAACGGTCTGTCCCGGCGCGGCGAGCTTCACGCCCGGCTCTATGTTCGCGCTAATCTCAAGCTCCGTCCCGCCGCGCAGCTCCTCGATTGTCCGCCCGACGGCGGCGCTCAGGTCGCACTCGGGGGCGTCCCCGTCCTTCGGGAAGACCGCGAAGGCGCCGAGCCGAGCCAGCAGACCCGTCATGTGCCGCACCTGGCGGCGGATGGACTGCGTCTGCGGCGACGAGCCGTGCTCGCGCTCTATGACCTCGCCGTCGGCGGCGATGACCGTCAGCGGGAGCTTGAATTCCCGCTCCATCCCGGCGATGAACTCGTTCTGCTTCCTGTCCGCGGCCTCGAGCGGTCTGAAGACCCTCCTGCACGCCCACAGCAGGAAAAGAAAGCTCAGCAGCAGCCCCAGGACCTCGCCGAGGGCGGAGATCGTGAGCAGTCTCAGCACGCCGACCATCTCCCGCCCCTGGTCGATAACGGTGACGAAGGTCCGCCCTTCGGAGCCGTAGACCCTGTAGCGGTAGGTGCCGTGCGTCCAGCCGGTGCTCTCGCGCAGCAGGCTCCCGCCCCAGAGCAGGGCCTCCTCCTCGGACACGGCGGATATGTTGTACGCCACGAGCTCTCCTTCGGAGCCCGCCCCGTCGTAAACGGCGGTGAAGTAGCGCAGCGAACCGTCCAGCTCCGGCGAAGACGGCCCCATCGGGCCGAAGCGGTCGTCAAGGCTGAAATCACGGGGAACGTCCCCGCTGTCCGGCGCGGCGTCCGTTCCGGGCGGCCGCATGGAGCCTGCCCCCGGCGCGAAGACGCCGTTCCTTGACGCCAGCATTTCCGTCACCTTGTCCGCGTCGCGCGAAGCCATCGTGAGGCTGACGGCGTTGACCGTCCCGAGAAGGACCGTCAGCAGGACGAACATCGCCGCCATGGCGTAGGCGACAAAGGATCTCCGTGCTTTTTTCATGCGTCGTCCTCCTCAGCTCCCGCGTCCGGGGCGATCGCCCTCAGCGCGGCGAGCAGTTCTTCGGGAAAAAACGGGTAAGCCAGACTGCCCTCTCCTCCGGTATCTTCCCCGGAAACGGGGTTGTAGACCGTCAGGGCAGCTATGTTTTCGGCCGCGAGAAGCTCCCTGAGGTGTTCGTGCGTCACGTTGGGAAGGTCCCTGTCGACGACGGCGACGGCGATATCGCCGCCCGCGAGCACGGCCGGGATCTGCGTCCCGTCGAACACGGCCGCGACCCTGCCGTATTCCCTTGAGAGCAGGACCGAGTACGCCGCGAGGAAATCCCTGTCCGCGCAGGCGACAAGAGCGCCCATAACGCCACCCCCCTGAAGATCTTGTGCGCCGAGGATAAACGGCGATTCTTAAAACAATCTTAAACGTGAAAAATCATTTTCCGACGGACCGCGACAGCTCGCAGAGCTGCGCCAGCGTCAGCTGCTCGGCGCGGACGTCCGGCGGCGCGCCTATGCTCCCGAGAGCGGTTGCGACCGTGTCCCGCGGGACCCCGAGCGCCGAGGACAGCGAGTTCGCCGCGGTCTTCCTGCGCTGGGCGTAGCACGCCTTTATGAGCCTGAAGAGCTTTTTTTCGTCCTGAGGGAAAACGGCCCTTTCCTCCCTGACGCGGAAGCGCGCCACGACCGAGTCGACCTTCGGCGCGGGCATGAAGGAGGAGGCGGGCACCCCGAAAAGGATCTCCGGCTCGCTGTAATACTCCACCGCCGCGCTCACCGCGCCCGCCTCGCGCGTGCCGACCGGCGAGGCGAGCCTCGCGGCGGTCTCCTTTTCGAGCATGAGGGTCAGCGACTCGAGCCGCCGTTTCCCGTCGCAAAACGGGGTGGCCGTTTCGAGCAGGCGGACAACGAGCGGCGAGGTTATCGAGTAAGGTATGTTCGCCGCGACCATCGCCCTCATGCCGCCGAAGCTCTCGTCGACGAGCTTTGCGAGGTCGAGCTCCAGCGCGTCGCCGTACACGACCTCGACGTTGGAGCAGCCCTCGAGCGTCTCGGACAGGATCGGCAGCAGCGTCGCGTCCGCCTCGACGGACACGACCTTTTTCGCCCTCCGGGACAGCTCCCGGGTAAGAACGCCTACGCCGGGGCCGATCTCCAGCACGCCGCAGTCCGAGACGTCGCCGAGAGAGTCTGCTATGGCGGGGCAGACCGTCGGGTCGACGATGAAATTCTGCCCGAGCCGCTTGTCGAAGCGGAAGCCGTGCCGGGAAATGAGCTGCCTGAGATACCGCTCGTCCGTCAGAGCGGGAAGTCTGTCTTTTTCGTTCATCGTTTTTTGTTGTAAAGGAACATCGCGACTCCGGAGCCGACGATCAGCGCGTACCCCGCGAAGCTCAGGGGCTCCGGGATCTGGTCGAACACGAAGAACCCTATCAGGGCGGCGAAGATCACCTGTGTGTAATCGTAAACGGATATCTCCTTTGCGGGAGCAAAGCTATACGCCTTGGTCACGCCGAACTGGCCGGCGCAGGCGCAGCCCCCCGCGAGGACGAGGCAGACGAGCTCACGCCAGTCGGGCATGACGAAGGCCGGGAGCATCAGCGGGATGCAGACCAGGCAGGAAAAGAGGGAAAAGAAGAAGATTATGCCCTCCGCGTCCGCGCCCTGCCTGCCGAGACGGCGCAGGCAGGTATAGGCGAGACCCGCCGCCGCGCCTCCGGCGAGGCCTACGAGGGAGGGGACGCTGAGCGCGAGACCGGCGGTCGGCCTGATGATCAGCAGGCTGCCGGCAAACGCGGCCGCAAAGAACGCGAGCTGGGCGGGACGGGGCTTTTCTTTGAGTATGAACGCCGAGAAGACCAGCGCGAAGAAGGGCGACAGCTTGTTGAGCATGTTCGCGTCGGCGAG
>JAILDS010000301.1 GCA_024689165.1 Clostridia bacterium | reverse complement strand
GAAGAGGGCAGCGGCGGGCTCGATACGATCAACCGCTCCAAGGACAACAAGGTCCCCGGCTCGCTGACCGTTTTCGAAAACGGAGAGGCAGCGCTCACGGCGGCGCTCGACCATATCAAGGGGCGCGGCAACAGCACCTGGGACAACCCGGCGAAGCGCCCCTATAACATCAAGTTTTCGGAAAAACAGGCTCTTCTGGGCATGAATGCGGCGAAAAAGTGGACCCTGCTCGCCAACGCCTTCGACAAATCAGCCCTGCGCACCGCCGCCATGTTCGAGCTGGCGAAGGCAAGCTCCATCAAATACAATATCGACTACCGCTGGGCAGACCTGTACATCGACGGCGAGTTCGAGGGACTTTACCAGGTCTGCGAGAGGCTCGAGGTCGGCAAAAACCGCGTCGATATCGACGACCTCGACAAAGCGAACGAGAAAGCGAACCCCGGAATAGACAAGGACGAGCTGACACGCGTCGTCGAGCCGAGGGAGGACCTCATCGCGGCGGGCGTGCCCGCGCTGTACAGGATCTATCAGTCCTGGGAGAACTCGCCGGACGATATATCCGGCGGCTACCTGCTCGAGGTGACGCAGAGCGACGTTCTGCAGACGGAGCGCAGCGCGTTTTCGACCTCTTACGGCACCTGCATCTCAGTAAAATGTCCCGAGTACGCCACCGGGAGCGAGGTCAGATACGTCGCCGCGCTCTATGAGGAGGCCGAGAGCGCCCTGAGGTCCGCGGACGGCAAAAGCTCCGCAGGGCTCGATTGGACTGAGTATTTCGACCTGCCCTCCATGGCCGACAGCGCCCTGATGTACGAGCTGACCCGCGACGAGATGCGCTCGTGGTATCTGTACGTTCCCGCGGGCGAGAGAAAGTTTTACGCCGGTCCCGTCTGGGATTTCGACCGCGCCTTCGAAAAGCTCTCTCCCCTGCTCGCCTGCGCGGGGGTCCGCGCTCTGACCGAAGACGACTCTCTTGATTACAAAAGCGACGCGGCTAAGGCCGGCCTCAGCGGCGCGCTGTGGCTCGCCGCCGAAAGGTTCGACTCCTTCTGGGACCTTATGAACGAGCGCTGGGCTCAGCTCGGCTCGTTCGTCACGGAAGAGCTGACAGGCATTCTCGAGGACTCGCGGGACAGGCTGACCCGCGCCGCCGCGCTCGACAGGCTCAGGCGCAACTCCGTCTACGACGGGTATCTGCAGCTGCCGGGCTCTTCCTGCGACGAATTCGCCAAGGCGTTCGGCGACGAGGTCGACGGGCTGATCGCGCACATCGAAAAGCGGGCCGGGTATATTTCCGACGGGCTCTCCGACCGCGAGGCTGCGGTGAAGCAGTATAAAAAGCTTACGCGCTCGGGCGGCGTCCCCGTCCCCGTGTACGCTGCCGCCGCTGGCGCAGTCTGCGCCGCGGCTGCGACGGCCGCGGTCGTTGTCCTGCGCCGGAAAAAGAAGAAAAAGGCCTGAAAGACCCGTTGCAAGATTATATTATTAAGTGCGAGCACAAGAGTACTGCTGAAGCCGGATTGACAACGGCCAAAGAGTTCTTATATTATAATGAAAAACCGTAACTAAGCTTTGCCCGGAGGCGACCCGATTGTTAAAAAACGCTTTGAAACCAGGCGGCCGCAGGGAATTTCTAAAATATTTCCTGCTGTTCTTTGCCTTTCTGATCGTCTACCACTGTGTGGTCGTCAACCGTTTCCGCGTCTGGCGCGGGGACACGATCACGCTGTCTTTCCATATCGTGGATTTCAGCTTCGGATTCGCGCCGCGTTTGCTCCCGGGTGCGATATATCACCTTTTTTTCCGTAATGTCGTCGACTGGCAGGTCACGTTCTTTGAGACGGTCCTGCTGCTGCTTGTTTTTGCTTTCGTCTGCCTCGCCCTCGCGAAGCTTTTTATATCCTTCCGGGATGTTGAAACGCGTCGTACAGTGCTTTTCGTTATCTTCTTTTTCCTGACCGGTCCGGCGACGTTTTCCGTTTTTTCGTATCAGTTGGGTATGATGGACGTCTGGTGGCTCGTCTTTTCCGCTCTTTTCTTCGTCCTTCTGAAATTCAAATACGCGCGGTTTCTTATCCCGGCCGTTTTTGTTCTCTCGCTGCTCGTCAATTTCAGCGCGCTGATGAGTTATATCCCGATGTTCGCGCTGATACTCCTTTATGAGGCTGCCTGCGCCGAAAAACGCTCCGCCAAAGCCGCGTACCTTGCCGTGTTCGCCGTCTCGGTCTGCCTGACCTTCGCCCTGACCGCTGTGCTCATGTCCGGCAAGGATTTCCTCGCGTACGGGGAGGAGGAGTTCGAGCATGTGTTCAGAGCCCGCTGCGGCGAGGTGGCCTTTACAGGCGATGACAATGCCGATAATCTTTTCGGGATGTCTTATGTCTACTGGCGCGGCTCCCTCTACGGCGGTGCGGATATCGCTGACGGCGCCGCATTCGCCCTGCCGGAGTGGGCATCCCGTCTGCCGGTTTTCGCCGTTGGGATCGTCGCGACAGTCATTGAGCGTCTGCGCACGGTCTTTGTCAACGTAGAGCCAGAGATCTGGAGGGCGCGGTTCGTCCAGCTCCTTGTGACAGGGGCGATCGTTCTGCCCGCTGTCATTGAAACATACCGCTTCCGCCGCAGGTTTTTTGCCGGAGCGAGGGGGCTTCGCCGTTTTGTCGCATTTTGCGCGGCAGCGCAGTTCCCGTTTACGCTGTTGAGCAGTTTCGCCGGTTCGGACGACATCGTGCGTTTTATAGTCCACGCCTTCCTTATCCAGTTCGTCCTCGCCATATACTTCCTTTACAGGGAGCCGGAGAGCGCGGAGTACATCAAGGAGAGATTTTCGGCCTTCAACCCCGCCGCAGCCGCGCTGTATGCGGTCGTTTACGCCGCGACGGTCGTCAATCCATTTTAACAGGTTACGCGTATGAAGCTTTCAAAACACATATATATTGTTTTTATCATTCTGCTCGCGTCGCTCCTTCCGGTCATTCCCGCGCTCTCGGAAAAAGTGTTTTTCGCGGACTTCGACATCTTCGCTTACGCCGCGCCGGGCTCCGTCTGCGTTGCCTCTCTGCTGCTGTCCGTCTACGGCTGTTTTACGGCGAAAAATCCGGCTGTCCGGCTCGCCGTGATCCTGATCCTGACAGTCCCGGCGTTATTCTTCAATGTCAATTATATATTCCTCCTCTTCCCGATCCCCGTCTCCGTCATGGCGTTGCTTCCGCCTGATGGATCCGGGCAAAGCCCTGCCCGCGCCGGCAAGACCGTCGCCGGGGCGTTGTGCGCCCTCGCCTCCGCCTTCGTAAGCGGGATCTTTCAGTGGAAGTTCGAGCCCTGCC
>JAILDS010000278.1 GCA_024689165.1 Clostridia bacterium | reverse complement strand
GGACTGGAGCCTTGAAAACTCCGCGACCTTGTTGACGGACTTCCAGTACCTCCAGGAAAGCTGAGAGCGCAGGACGCGGGCGTTCGCCGTTTCGTCGTCCGCGGTGGCGGCTATGGCATCCTCCCACAGCTTGTCCATACGTTCGATATCCTTGTTCTTCCAGCCGTGGAGGGTATCCCTCATGGAGTAGTAGATGCCGAGGTGCCCCTGAGAATTGCCGGCGTGCTCGGTTATGAAGTCGATGAATTCGGAGATCTGCGTCGCGGCGGCGCCGTAGAAACCCTTATAGAAGCCCTGCATCTCGGCTTTGATATCGCAGTAGGGGTCCTTGAGCAGACGCGCGATCATATAGGAGCGCAGGTCGCCGAACTCGGCGTTGCAGGAGGACATATAGTACGCGCCCTCTTCGTAGATGCCCTTGACGTTGTTTTCATAGAAGGTCTGGATGTTGGACTGGAGTACGCCGAAATCCGGGAAAATGCCTATGGTCTGCGCGTAGTTGGTAGTGTAGTCCCAGACGTAAAGACGGTCGGAGAGCTTCGCCCATTCTTTAAGGTCGTCCATAAAAGACGTGTTCATGGAGCAGTCGGGGTCGTTGAGCGCGTGCGCGAAGCAGCACTCGATGGAGCACAGCCGCACGCAGACGTTGTCCCTCGGCCTGATGTCCTTCGGGGGCTTCCTTGTGTACTGGTATGCGAAGGTGTCAATGACGACGTTGTCGTAGCCGGCCTCCTCAACGGCTTCGGCGACCTGGTTGACGAACCAGAGCATGATGCCCGACTGCTGCCCGCCGTAGCGGTCGACGATGGCTTGGCAGTTGTCGCATTCGCAGTAGCGCTGATTGTCGTCCTGAGTAAGGCTGATGATGTTTATCGCCCCGTTGCGGCTCGTCTGCGTCGCGGCGACGTTTATCGCCTGCTGCTTAACAAGCTCTATGACCTCGGGGTTGGAAAGGCAGAGCTGGTCCTTCGTCCTCCCGCCCTCGCTTTTGCGGTAGGAGAAATATTCCGGATGCTCGTCGAAATAGGTGTTCGCGCTGACGAAATTCGTGCTCAGAGTGTGGCAGAAGCCGCCGGGGTAAGTGACCTTTCCGCCGTAGGTCGCGGAAACGGGCGAATAGATGCCGTTCAGGCCGTTGGCGACGGAGAATTCCTCATAATGCGGAGAGACCCAGTCCGTATCGGCGTATTCGAAGAAGGTCTCATAGGTCTTGCTCAGACCGCCCGGAACGGTTATCGCTTCCGCCTGCGGGACGACGACCGCGTCCTGGGTGTACCAGGCGCAGCCGCAGTATTCGTGCAGGAAATCGTACATGCCATTCGCGATACCGCGTACGTCGGAGGCGGCGATGGTTACGACCGAGCCGGAAACGCTCAGATCATAACCGCCGAAAACGCGTTCTGTCGTCTGAAGGTCGAGCACGAAGCCGTTCGCCTCAGGCGCAGATGAAGAGACGGAAGCCGGAATGCCGGTGATCTTTTCGATATACCCGGCGAAAACGTTTGCGATGGTCGCCAGCCTGGAGTCGGAGCCGATGTATGCGACGGTCGCCGGAACGGATGAGGATGAGATCATAACAGTGTCCTCCGCGAATACTGCCGGAGCGGACGCCGCGAGCAGCAGCACGGCGCACAGAAGAACAGACAGTGCTTTTTTCATAACTGGTACCTCCGGATGATGATGGATCGGACTCATTCCGCAGCGGCGTTGCGCTTGGCGTTGAGCTCGTCGAGGATGCGGGTATGCTCCTTGTCGGACATGGCGTATTTGAGCGTGGGCAGAGCCGAGAGCACCATGCCTATGGCGGGCGGGATGGAGACGCAGAAGAACAGTGCGGTGGCGTATTTGCCGCCGTCGTAGGTGATGAAGCTCGCTCCCTCGATCAGAGCCGCGTTAAGGATGGAGAGGTTCGCGCCGGAGAAGCCTACGACAGCGCTGACGCCGCCGTAAATGAGGGACGCGATGCCCGAGGAGAGCTTTGTGATGAAGGACTGGCCGCTGAAGAAGACGCCGTCGGGACGGATGCCGTTATGGTATTCCTCGTAGTCGACGCAGTCGGCGATCATCACCGACTGAAGGACGTTCAGACCGCCCTGCGCCCATGAAGCGACAAAGAAGACAAGGCTTATGATTATGGTCATCGGCCATGAAAGCAGGTCGCCGCCGGCTTTATGCACGATGTAGTACACCGCGAACACCAGTACGAAGGGGACGGCGCCGAATATGGAGTAAAAATTGTAAAGCTTTTTCTTTTCGACCTTTGAAGCGAGGTTCGGCGTGACGCCGGAGGATATCAGCATGCCTCCCATGACGCCGACGAAGAGCAGGACGGCTTTGATGATGATAGAGACGTTCAGCCCGTTCTCGGTGTTCAGCGTGCCGGTAAGGTCGTTGTTGAAGAAGTAGTACATGACGAGCGGCATAGCCACGAGCCCGAGAAGCTGGATGGGGCTTCTGAGAACGCCGGAGATAAGGAGCTGACGGAAGGGGAGGCAGTTCCACATGGTCCGGAAGTTCTCTTTCATGGTGTGGGACTCGGAGGACTGCTCAACCCGCTCATGCACCGAAAGACCTGCCACTTGGAACAGGATGGAAGAGAATACGGTAAGGATGACGGCGGTCAGTATGTACGCCGCCTGAAGTGCGTGCTGGTCGTCGTACCCCTTGTTCAGGAAGATGCCCTTGAAGGCAGGGGCGATGAAAGTGAACGCCATTCCTATGGCTCCGAAAGCGGCGCAGATACGTGCAAGGGACAGGGCCTTCGCGCGGTCCTTCTGATCCTCGGTCATAAGGGAGGTGACGCCCCAGAGCGGGATGTCGCCGATGGTATAGGTCATTCCCCAGAGGATATACGCGATCGCGGCCCATGCGATTATGCCGGCGCCTTTACCGGAGCTGACCTTTGTGATGCCGGCGGTCGATTTAAAGCCTTCGACAACCGAAACGTCAAGCCCGAGCGTGTCGACCGGGGCGTATACCGTGTTGCCCGCGGCGTCGGCCGTCACCTCAAGGACCATGGCCTTGTTCTTGATAATGTTCCCGTCGCCGTCCTTTTCGACGTCCCAGGAATCGTTGAGCGAAACGACGGCGAAGGTCTTGCCCTCAAGCTCCGTGCCCTCGTAATCCTTGAATTCCTTGCCGGTAAAGCTGATCACCTCATACGCGGCGAAAGCGTCCTCGGAGAAGTCGACGTACTCCTCGCGGGGGGCGGGCTCGACTTCGTATTTGTCGTTTGTGCTGGCGTACATCCCGTTGATGAACGGAAGTATCGTCGTAACGAGGATCACTGCGGGGACGAACATAAGATAGGGCTTGCATTTGCCCCATTTTGTGCGCGTCTTGTCGACGATCGTGCCCATCATCGGGTCGTTGACAGCATCCCATACGCGCGCGATCGCGAAGATCACGGAACAGGCTATCGCTGGGATGAATATGACGTTCTGGAAATAAAACGTCAGGCCCGTTCCTATGATGTTGTAGATGATGTTCTGACCTGCAAGACCGATAAGAAAGCCCGTCAGCTCCTTTTTTGTGTAGGTCGTGCCGAGGCTTTTTGTTTTACCCATACTGTCACTTACCCTTCCTGTTTTACATTGCTGTGATATTGTAACATAAAAGGATGCCGTTTATCAATATCATTTATATAAAATTACGATTTCGTCATTTTTTATAATACAGCCCCGTGGTGCGCTCGCCGTCGAAAGGCATGCCTGAGCGTGCGAGACCGAGGATCTGTGAAACGCGTTCGGGAGACTCCGTCGTGAAATAGTAAGTCTTCACGAGGCCGTCGAAATCTTTTTTGTCGGCGACGTAAAGAGGGACGCTGTTGAGCATTTCCGAAAATTCTTTTTCACGGCAGACGATCTTCGAAGTTCTGCCGGTCCTGTCCGTCAGCTCGCCCTGCCCAGGGCAGTTTTCGCAGCCCCTGTCGGTCCTCAGCGGGCAGGCTCTGAAACGCATCAGGGGAACGTGCCCGTAAACGACGGCGGCAGCCGAGGGTGCGGCGTTCCGCAAGAAATCGTCCGTATATACGTAAAGGTCCTTTGCTCCGTGCTCGACCGAGAGCTCGCAGACCGGCGCGGAGAATTCCCGGACGGCTTTTTCGAAGGCGACCCGGTTGAGGATGTTGAAGCCGAAACCGAGGCAGGGGATGAGCCCGGCGCCGGCTGCGAGCTCCGCCGCTCCGAGGTTTTCGCAGCGGACGAAGCGAAGACCTCGGTCCTTGAGTTCACAGAGCCCGTCAAGTGTTTTTGCTTCTGAGGAAGGGGAGATGAAATAAGGGAGCTCGGCGGCAGCGTGCCCGAACCCGGCTATGATTCCCGGCTCCTTACGGATCTCGCTCAGCGGCAGGACTATGAGCGAGCTTTCTTCGCAAAGGCCGACGGGTATCTGACGGACGGACTCAAAGCGGAGGATCTCGTTTATGCGGAAAGGATCGTCGGGCGAAGCGGGCCGCACCGTGAAAACCGATTTCCGCGACTGTTCGTCTGACGTATCCCGGTATTCGATAGGCCTGATCTGTGAACGCAGCGCGCAGAGCTTTTCGGCCGCGCCGCGGCGAAGCCTTTTGAGCTCTCCGAGACGGACCGACAGCCCGCCGGGGTTGTCGATCCCGAGCTCTGCGAGATAAAACGGCGTGCCGCCGAGCTGTGAGACGGCTTTTTTCGCCGCTTCAGCGTCAAGCGGCGAGTCGGTCGGCTCAACGGCCTGCCCTTCGCAGCAAACGGAATTTGTTCCGTCGGATAAGGTCAGCGCGGCAGAGTGCGTTTCCGGGCCGGGACGGAGAATGAGCTTGCCGCTGAGAGCGACTCTCGGCATTTCCGTGCGATAGAGCGGATGTATCCGGCTTTCGACCTCTTTTGAGGCTGCGATCCCGCTTTCATCGCGGCGGCCGAACATCTCGTGGGTCCGTCTGCCGGTGAAATAGCCGTCGGTAAAGCCGGAGCGTGAAAAAACCTTTTCGAGCAGCGTCCGGTCGTACTCCCCGCCGTCAAGGGCGGTCCTCAGAGAGTGTACCGTGGCGGCGACGTATTCGGGGCTTTTAAGCCTTCCTTCGATCTTCAGAGAGTCGATCCCGGTCTCGTCGAGCCGTTTTGCGAAGTCGATCCCGCCGAGATCCTTCAGTGAAAGCGCGTAATCGGACTTGTCTGTGCGGAAATCGAGCCTGCACGGGCCCGCGCATTCCCCGCGGTTCGCGCTCCTTCCGCCGAAGAAGGCGGACGCGAGACATCCGCCGGACATAGACACGCACAGCGCGCCGTGGATGAAGACCTCAAGCTCGATCGAAGTGTTTTTTCTTACTTCCGCTATCTCTCTGAGAGACAGCTCGCGGGCAAGCACCGCACGGACGAAGCCCATTTTTTCAAGCCGTTTCACCCCCGCTGAATTGTGCACGGCCATCTGAGTCGATGCATGCATCGGCAGGTCGGGGCAGTGACATCTGATTAGCTCGGCGGCGGCGAGATCCTGAATGATGGCCCCGTCGACGCCTGAGCCGCAGCAGGTCCTGAGAGCTTCCGCAAAGCCGGAGAGCTCTCCGTTGCGTATGATCGTGTTGACGGTCACGAATACTCTGACTCCCGACGCGTGGCAGTAACGGACCGCTTCCGTCAGCTCGTTCTGAGAAAAATTCGCGGCGGAAGCGCGCGCAGAAAAGCTTTTAAGGCCGAGATAGACCGCATCCGCTCCGCTGCGGACGGCGGCGGGCAGATGTTCGGGTGAACCAACCGGAGCCAATATTTCAATCATAATCAAAAAAACCGGCAAAAAGCCGGTAAAAGTCATCACTTAACAAACGCAACCGACAATATGATCGCGCGAGAAAAACTATTCAGCGTAACAAAAAGATTATTCGATGCTGTCAAGCCAGCCGACAACGGCGTCGTCAACCTTGGAAAGGATCTCGTTGCTGACCTCGGGAGTATCCACGCCGGACCTTTTGAAGAGCTTGGCTATGAACTTGAAAAGATTGACTATGAACTTAATAAGCGCGGGCATATTAAATACCATGAAATTCACCTCACATTCGCTTTCGGGCACAGTTTATCATGCCGGGACGCAGAATTCAAGTACCTTTACCATTTTTTAGAACTTTTACAAATATCAAACATAATTCCGACATATTTTCCGCTCAAAGAGCTTTTGCAAGACGGACGGTCTCCATCGCGTCAGCTGCATAGAGCGCTCCGATCCTGTCGGCGTATTCTTTTGTAAGCACGGCGCCGCCGACGATCACCCGGCATTCGGGCAGCTCGGAGGCCAGCAGTCTGACGGTTTTTTCCATTGCGGGCAGGGTAGTCGTCATGAGAGCGGACAGGCCGACGATCCTCGCGCCGGTCCTCTTCGCCGCTTCAAGCACCTCGTCCGGCTTCACGTCGCGCCCCAGATCTATAACGTCGAACCCGTAGTTATCGAGCAGCAGCCTGACGATGTTCTTGCCTATGTCGTGTATGTCGCCCTCGACGGTGCATATGATGACTCCGGTCCCGTCTTTTGACGATTTTTCTGGCAGGGCCTTTTTGATCTCGGCAAAAGCCGCCTGCGCCGCCTGCGCCGCCATGAGGAGCTTCGGCAGGAACACGCGCCCCGTTTCGTAGTCCTTCCCGACCCTGTCGAGAGCGGGTATCAGACAGCCGTTGACGATCTCGAGCGGAGGCATGTCCGACAGCAGCCGTCGTGCCTCGGCGCCGGCCTGATCGGCGGCCCCGTTGTATACCGCCGTCTCAAGAGCCGAAACAGGGCGGCCCGGGGCCTTATCCGCGGCAGCCAGAGGCGCAAGCGGGCGTTGAGGCTCCGCCGTCGCGGAGTCCTTCAGCTCCATGCACATTTCCGTGTACCCGGCGCAGCCCTCATCCTGCCCCGCGATAACGGAGAAGGTCTTCCACGCGCGCATGATCTCGGCGCTGCACGGGTTGGCAATCGCCGCGTCTAGCCCCCCCGCAAGAGCCGCGGTAAGAGCGAAGGCGTTGAAGCGCTCCCTGTCGGGCAGACCGAAGGAGAAGTTCGATACGCCAAGCGAGGTCTTCAGCCCGAGAGCGTGGAGCTTCGAAACCGCGTCGAGCGAGATCTTGACTGCCTTGTCGCCGGAAGCGGCGGTCAGAGCGAGAGGGTCGAAGATAAGGTCGTTTTCGCCTATTCCGTATTCGGCGGCCTTGTCACGTATTTTCATAGCGAGCGCGACCCTTCCCTCCGCCGTGTCCGGGATGCCGGAACCGTCGAGCGTCAGGCAGACGACGGCGGCTCCGTATTTTTTGACGATCGGGAATACCGCCGCCATGGATTCCGGCTTGGCGTTGACGGAATTTATCAGGGGCTTGCCGTTGTATATCCTGACGGCGGCCTCGAGCGCCGCCGGGTCCGCGGAGTCTATCTGCAGCGGCAGGGAACACACGGACTGTATCTCGGGCACGAGATCGCAGAGCAAAGACCTTTCGTCGCAGCCGGGAACTCCGACGTTGACGTCGAGCACGTCTGCGCCTGCGTCCTGCTGCTCGAACACGAGGTCGAGGATATAGTCCGTATCATTTTTTTCTATCGCCTCGCGCAGCCGCTTTTTCCCTGTCGGGTTAATCCTTTCGCCGATCAGGACGGGTCTTTTGCCGAAATACGTCTCCGAGGAGTACGACGTTACGACGGTCAGCCTTTTTTCGGTCACCGGTTTGGGCGAAGCCGAATCGACCTCTTTTCTGAGAAGACGTATGAACTCCGGGGTCGTGCCGCAGCAGCCTCCGACGAGGCGAACGCCTGCGTCAAGCGCTTTTTTCATCACTGAGTTGAATTCGGCAGGCGATACGTCGTAAACGGTCTTTTTGCCCACGGTCTTCGGAAGTCCCGCGTTCGGCTTGAGCATCACGGGGACTGAGCAGACCTCAAGCAGCCGCTCCGCGACGGGCAGGAGCGCCTGCGGGCCGAAGGAGCAGTTCACGCCTATGGCGTCGGCGCCCATCGCCTCGCACACGGCGGCTACGGCGCCGGGCGTCGCGCCCGAGATGAGACGCCCGCCCTCGGAGTACGCGTTGGAAACGAAAACCGGCAGCCCGCAGTTCTCCTTCGCAGCGAGAAGAGCCGCCTTCGTTTCATGGATGTCGGTCATGGTCTCGATGAAAACGAGGTCGAAGCCGTATTTTTCGGCAAGCCTTGCGGTTGCCGCGAAAGCCGAGACCGCGTCCTCAAAATCGAGCTCGCCGAGAGGGGACAGCATCTTCCCCGTCGGCCCGATGTCGAGGGCGACGAACTTTTCGCGTGCAGAAAAAGAATCGCGCGCGGCGCGTCTTGCGCAGTCGGCGGCGGCCTCTACGACGGCTTCGAGCTCGGTTTGCCCGAATTTCAGACCGTTCGCGCCGAAGGTGTTTGCAAGAACGACGTCGCTGCCCGCGTCAAAATACGCCCTGTGAACTGCGCAGACCGCGTCCGGGTCGGATATGTTCAGAAGCTCCGGCGGGGAGCCGGGCTTCAGCTTTTCGGAACGGAGCATCGTTCCCATGGAACCGTCCAGAAGGATTATCTCGTTTTTGAGCTTTTCGTAAAGCGACATGAAAACCCTCCAAAATCAGCGGGAGGCTGAAGTATCTGCCGGCGATACGCCCACGAACGCCGTGACGGATTTCGACGGTGACATGAGCAGCGAGCTGTTGAGAAAAAGGCCTATTTTTTCCGGAGAAAGGATTCTGAAAATATCCGTCTGCGTCCCGAGCGGAAGATCGCCGTAGCCGGGTGAAAACCGCGGCGAGATCTTTCCGAAGCGTTTTTCAAGTTCCCCGCACAGCTCGTCGCAGAGAGACTCTACCCGTTCCGCACCGTATCCGTGCAGAACGACGGCTGTACCGGGGGACTTCCTTTCGTAAAGCGACGTAAGACGGTCGAAATCCGCGCCTATCGTCGCTGCAAATACCACGCAGCGGGAATAATCACAGAGCATCTTCGCAAGCGAAGCGCTTTCGGCCGAAAACGGGCCGAGATCGGTAACGCCGCCCGAAACGGTGATATCGAAAACGTCCCATACCGCAGAAAAAGAAACGGCCCCGTTCGCTTTTGAAATACATTCTTTTGTAAAAACGACCGTTTCATCGTTCTTTTTCTGCCGGCTGTATCTGAGCACCTCGGAGAGGTTTACTTCCGGAGCCTTGCAGGTAAAATAGAACGCCATCTCCGCTCAGAGCATTTCCCGGACGAGGGAGAGTATCCCGGCGGCCACGTCGGGCTTGTTCATGGTGTATACGTGGACGTTGTTCACTCCGTTTGCGAAAAGATCGATTATCTGGTCTGCGGCGTATACGATGCCGGCCTGTTTCATAGCTGCCGGGTTCGGCCCGAACGCGTCAACAAGAGATACGAAGCGGCGGGGCATGAACGAGCCCGAGAGCTTTATCGCGCGCTCGACCTGCCCGGCGGAGGTTATGGGCATGACTCCCGCAACGACGGGGACCGTTATGCCGGCTTCGCGTATCTTATACAGAAAGTTGTACAGCAGCGAGTTGTCGAAGAACATCTGCGTCGTGAAAAAGTCCGCTCCGGCTTCGACCTTTTTTTTCAGATAAAAAATGTCGTCCTTCTGGTTTTCGCTCTCCGGGTGGACCTCCGGATAGCACGCCGCGCCGACACACATATCGGGGGCGAGCTCCTTGATGTCGGCTATAAGCTCGGTTGCGTGAGCGTAGGCCCAGGTGGAGCGGTCTGTTTTTTCAAGCTCCGGAGTAAGGTCCCCGCGAAGAGCCATCACGTTTTCGATCCCGGCGTTTTTAATTGCGGCGATCCTTTCCCTGACGGTCTCTTTTGAAGAGGAAACGCATGTCAGGTGCGCAAGGCTCTCGACGCCGTACTGCTCGCGTATCTTTTCCGCGAGGTCAAGCGTATATTCGCTAGTGCCGCCTCCCGCGCCGTATGTTACGGACATGAAATTCGGCTTCAGCGCGGCGATCTTTTCAACAGCGGAGGCGACCGATTCGAACCTGTCGCTCGTCTTCGGAGGGAATACCTCAAAAGAAACGGAGGGGACGCCGGAAACTATGAGATCTGAAATCTTCATTTGTCAAACCGCCTTAATCACGTTTGTTTTTGCCTGAGGCTTCAGTCAGCCTCGGTGATGAACCCCAGTCTGAAGCTTTTTGCGCCCTTGAGCGAGCTGTACCGCCTGACGGACAGGACGAGGCCTATCCCGAGCCACACGCAGAGGTTCGAGGAGCCTCCCGCGGAAAAGAAGGGCAGCGTGATGCCGATGACCGGCAGTATCCTGAGGCACATCCCGATATTGATGACCGACTGGGCGGCAATGAAGGCGCCCACGCCGCAGCACATTATCCGCCCTTCCGCGCCGGAGCATTTCGACGCGGTGGAAAAAATGCGGAAAACCACGAAGAACAGCAGCGCGATCGCCAGCGCGCATCCGAGCACGCCGAGCTCCTCGCCGACGGCGGTAAAGACCATGTCGTTCTCGCTCTCGGGCACGTAACCGTCGCTTGTCAGAGTCGAACGGAACAGACCCTTGCCCGTAAAACCGCCGGAGGTCAGCGCGGTCATCCCGTGCTGCTGCTGATACATGATGTCCTCGTACCTGTCGGGATAGATCAGCCCGAGGATCCGTTCTTTCTGAAGGTCCTTGAGCACGTAACGCCACGCTACCGGTGCGGCGGCTGCGGCCGCCGCCGCGAAACCGGCGAAGTAAGCCGCCCGCAGACCCGAGAAGAAGAGCATGACCAGAGCCATTGCAAGGAATATCAGCGCGCTGCCCATGTCGCCGGATCGAAGGACTATCACAGCGGGCACGGCGGCGTGGATGAGCAGGAGCAGTACCGTCAGCGGCCGGTTGAGAGTGTCTCTGACGCGTTCAAGATGGACCGCGTAGGTCACGGCGAAGCCTATTTTCAGAAGCTCCGAGGGCTGGAAATAGATCGGCCCGAAGGCCAGCCATGTTTTCGCGTCCTGCCGTTCATTGGGACCCACGCCGAACAGGAACACCGCGGCCATCAGCCCGAGACAGCCTGCGGCGATAACGGGCCACAGTCTGCAGATGACGGAGTAGTCTATAACAGAGATTATAACTGCCGCGAATGCTCCGAGGGCGACGGCGATTAGCATCGTCCTCGCGTCGCGGCTCATTATCGCGCCTTCGGCGATCTCGGAACGGGTGACGGAAGACACGATCAGCACGCCGAACGCCGAACAAGCGGCGCACAGCAGAAGCTGAACGTGATCCATACCCGAGAAGAAAGAACGCACGGCGCGAAGCGGTTTCATGTGTCACCTCATTACTGTGTCCGGAAGAATGT
>JAILDS010000240.1 GCA_024689165.1 Clostridia bacterium | reverse complement strand
ATAGTCCTAAACAGAAGGAAGAAGGTGTTCATACCGGCAGTGTTTATTGTTTCTGTACTTGCCGTGTACGGATATTTCATTTATACCGGGCGCGTCAAGTACAGAGTTATGTTCACGGTCTGGTTTTCCGCATTTGTTTTCTTGATCTATCTTTTTGACGGGAAAGACGTTAAAAAAAAGATAAAACAGCGCTTCAACAGCCGCAAAAAAAGTACGGCTGCGATCTGCTCTTCTGTCGTCCTTGTGGTTTGTGCTTGCTTTATGTTGCTGACCTACGAAAAAAACATTTTCATCGACTGCGAGGAAATGAACTCGACAATGGACGAGCTCTATGAATATATGGAAGAGAATCGGGAAAACAAATACGTTCTGATCAAGCTTATTTCCACGGTCAATGACCTGCCTAACAGGTATGACAGCGCTTTTATTGCGGTAAAAACCGATTATGACGCGAATTTCAAGCATACCGACTGTACTTATTACGCGTCGCCGTTCAGGAATCGACAGATGGAGGCGTTCGGGACCGATAACCTTTTCCGCAGCTTAACGGACGAAGGCGTATACTGTGTATTTTCAAGAGAACGGCTTTTGCACTATCCCCTCATGATCTATAATTATCTTGATAAATACTATTGCGACGGAGAACTGCTGGATTACGAAGTAGTAGACGAGCTTGATAATTTTGTTATAACAAAGTTTTCTGTTTATTGATGAAAAGACGGCAGCACTGCACAGGCGGAGAATCATTAACCGAACGATCATTTCTGCCATGATCGGTTCCGCAGGTATATGCGAGGCTCCCCGATACAGAAATGAACGGACAAAGTCTGGAGACCTTGTCCGTTTTGTGATTCACCGGTGATATTTCGGAACAATATGTGAGTTTGAAGGGCTCCGCGGTCAGACCGCGGGGGCGTCAAGGGCGTCTATTTCCTTAAGCAGAGCGCTGAGGAGCTCGCTTTCGGGGACTTTTTTGATTATCTTGCCCTTTTTGAAGACGAGCCCTTCTCCGTCGCCGCCGGCTATTCCGACGTCGGCCTCGCGGGCTTCGCCGGGCCCGTTGACGACGCAGCCCATGACCGCAACAGTGATGTTCTTCCTGCAGTCGCTCAGCGCGTCGGAGACACTGTTCGCAAGCCCTATCAGGTCGATCTTTGTCCGCCCGCAGGTCGGGCAGGAGATTATGTTGACCCCGCCGCCGTCAAGATCGAGGGCGCGAAGGATATCCTTCGCGGCGCGGATCTCCTTGACCGGGTCGTCGGTGAGCGATACCCGCATCGTGTCGCCGATGCCGTCCATGAGAAGAGAACCCAGCGCGGCGGCGGATTTGATGACGCCCATGCGCTCGGTGCCGGCCTCCGTGACGCCGATGTGCAGCGGGTAGTCGGTCTGCTCGCTGAGAAGCCGGTAAGCCTCTACGGTCGTTTTCGGCGACGACGATTTGATCGAAATGACGATGTCGTTAAAATCAAAGCGTTCCAGAAGCCCCGCGTGGTACATCGCGCTGTCGACCATAGCCTGAGGAGTGGGGGACCCGTATTTTTCAAGGATATGCTTCTCGACGGAGCCGGAATTGACGCCGATACGGATGGGTATCCCGCGGCGCGCGCAGTCGTCCGCCACAGCCTTGACCCGGTCGTCCGAGCCTATGTTGCCCGGGTTTATCCGGATCTTGTCCGCGCCGGCGGCCGCGGCTTCGAGCGCGAGACGGTAGTCGAAATGTATATCCGCCACGAGCGGCATCGCGACAGCCTCTTTTACCTTCGCGAACACGGGCACGGCTTCCATATCCGGCACAGCCATGCGGAGGATCTCACACCCTGCCGATTCGAGCTCGCGAGCCTGCGCGACGCATCTTTCCGGGTCGTGAGACGGGGTCGAAAGCATGGACTGTACGGCGACCCTCGCGCCGCCGCCGATGGTCACCGTACCGATCCTGACCTGTTTTGCAGACATTTTAGCTTATCCCCTTATAAGGTTTATGATGTCGTTCACGGACACGACCGCCATGAGCAGCAGCAGGAGCACCATGCCGGCGGCGTGGACGTATTTTTCATATTTGGGCAATATCGGCTTGCGCCTTATCATCTCGCAAAGGATGAAGAACAGCCGCCCGCCGTCGAGAGCGGGGATGGGCAAAAGGTTGAACACGCCGAGGTTGATGGATATGAACGCCATGATGTTGATGAGCGTCTCGAGGCCTATTATGCTGCCCTGATGGCTGTCCGACGCCGCCTCCGACGCGGCGTTCGCGATGATCTTTATAGTTCCGATCGGCCCTGAAAGGTCGTGCAGGCCGTAGCGCCCGGTGACAAGGTCGAAAAGACTTTTCCAGACGATCCGGGCTATTGAATAGCTTTCCTTCAAGCTGCTGCCGATCACGTTGAAGAAAGTCTTTTTCACGCCTACGACGGTAAAGTCGTAGACGATATCGGTTTTTCCGTCTTCCGTTTCCACAGTCTGGAAAGCGACGCCGTCAACGTTGACCTTCACGCCGTCGCGCCTGACGACGAAGTCATAGACGGCGTCCTTGTCGCGCGCCAGCTCATAGCTCAGATCGCGGGTCGTGAAGACGCGCGAGCCGTTGACCTTGAGAATGACGTCCTTTTCCTGAAGACCGCCCGCCTCGGAATAGGCGTTCTCGTAAAAATAATTGATCTGCGGCGTGGGTATAAGGTCGTCCATGCAGACGATGACTGTAACGAAGATGATCCCGAGAAGGATGTTCATCGCAGCGCCGGCGGCGACGACGATGAAACGCTTCCACGCGGCCTTTTTGCCGAATGCGTTCTGATCCTCGCTGTCACCGTCCTCGCCTTCCATGGCGCAGTAGCCGCCGATGGGCAGAATGCGAAGAGAGTACTGTGTTTCGCCTTTTTTCTTCTTTAAGATGGCAGGCCCCATGCCGATGGAAAACTCATTCACCTTGATCCTGAACAGCTTCGCGGTGAAAAAGTGACCGAACTCGTGTATGGTTATGATCATGGCAAAAAAGAGTATGGCCAGAAGGATAGGCCACACCTTTCCCCAGACCGCTCCTGCGGATATAGCAAGTGAAACAACGTCCATAATTCCTCCGTCGGCGAAAAAACACCTTGTAAATTGTATAATCCGAAGCTGCCGTTTGTCAAGTGGATT
>JAILDS010000223.1 GCA_024689165.1 Clostridia bacterium | reverse complement strand
CAGGTACCACGGGATGAGCTCCGGCATCACGGAGCGCGGCTCAGGGTGCTCCTCACGCATGACGAACCACATCTCGCATGGGTCGCCGCGCCTGCCGGTGCGGCCCATACGCTGCAGGAAGCCCGAGACCGTGAACGGCGCGTCGATCTGGAAGGCCCGTTCGAGCCTGCCCACGTCTATGCCGAGCTCAAGCGTCGCCGTGGCGCATACGCTGAGCAGGGAGCCGTCGTCCTTCATCTCCTCTTCGGCGCTCTCGCGCAGCGGCGCGGAGAGATTGCCGTGGTGGATAAGGAACCTGTCCGGCTCGTGGTTCGCCTCGCAGTACTGTCTGAGGCTCTGACACACCGCCTCGCACTCCTCGCGGGAATTGGTGAAGATCAGGCACTTTTTGCCGCGGCTGTGCTCGTAGATATAGCCGAGCCCGGGGTCGAAGGCCGCCTCGGGGCTGCCCGGTGAGGGGACCCTGACGACGGAGTCCTCCGCCACGTCAATTATCTCCGTGACGCCTTCGGGGACCTCGGAGCCGCCTGCCTGCGGACCGGAGTTGTAGAAATGCTCCATCGAAAGGCGCCAGACCTCCCTGCCCCCTCCGACGTACGGTATCGTTGTCTTCCTGCCGCTGCCCGCGCCGAGGAACCTGCCCGCTTCCTCCGGGTCGCCGATCGTGGCTGACAGGCCTATCCTTCTCGGGCTGCAACCCGCGAGCCGGCAAAGCCGCTCGATGAGGCAGAAGGTCTGTGAGCCCCGGTCGGCCCTGAGCAGGGAATGTATCTCGTCGATGACGATGAAACGGAGGTCGCCGAAAAGAGACGGTACCTCCATATGCTTCGTTATCATCATGCTCTCGAGCGATTCCGGCGTGATCTGAAGGATGCCAGAGGGCTTTTTGAGCAGCCTGCTCTTGGCGGACTGCGAAACGTCGCCGTGCCAGCGCGTGACGGGTATGCCCGCCTCGGCGCACAGCTCGCCGAGCCTGCCGAACTGGTCGTTTATAAGTGCCTTCAGCGGCGCGATATACAGGATGCCCACGGTCGAAGACGGCTCCTCCTCCAGCAGGGTCAGCATCGGGAAAAACGCCGCCTCGGTCTTGCCGGACGCGGTCGAGGCGGTCAGAAGGACGTTGTCGTCCGTATTGAAAATGGCGTCGCCCGCAGCATTTTGAACCGCCCGGAGCGAAGTCCACCCCGAGCGGTAAATGTAATCCTGTATGAACGGCGCGTAACGCGAAAAGACGTCCATCGGGTCAGTCGTAAAGATGGCACACGACGTAATGCCCCGGTTCGATCTCCTTCTGTTCCGGCGCGACCTCCTTGCACTTGCCCATGCAGTTCCTGCACCTTGTGTGGAACTTGCAGCCCTTAGGCGGGTTGGCGGGCGACGGGATGGAGCCCTCGAGCACTATCCTGTTCATTTTGACGTGCGTGTCGGGAACGGGTATCGCCGAGAACAGCGCCTGAGTGTAAGGGTGCAGCGGGTGGGCGAAGATGTCCGCGGTCTCGCCGTACTCGACGAGCGAGCCGAGATACATGACGCCGACCTGGTTGGAGATATGCTCGACGACGGACAGGTCGTGGGAGATGAACAGGTAGGTGAGGTCGTGCTTCTGCTGCAGCTCCATAAGCAGGTTGATTATCTGCGCCTGGATGGAAACGTCCAGCGCCGAAACGGGCTCGTCGCAGACGATGAACTCCGGGTTGAGGGCGAGAGCGCGGGCGATGCATATCCTCTGGCGCTGGCCGCCGGAGAACTCGTGCGGGTAGCGGTAGCGGTGATAGCTCTCGAGCCCGCAGTCCTCCATGACGGAGTCGATGTAGTTGACGAAATCCGCCTTCGGGACGATCTTGTGCTCCCTGACCGCCTCACCGATGATCTCTCCGACGGGCATACGGGGCTGGAGCGACGAGAACGGGTCCTGGAAGATGATCTGCATCTTCGTACGCCAGTCGCGCATCTCCTTGTTCGTCAGATCGTATACCTCGCGGCCGTCGAAGAGCACCTGCCCGTCCGTTTTTTCGCCGCAGAGCCGAAGTATCGTCCTGCCGGTGGTCGTCTTGCCGCAGCCGGACTCGCCGACGAGCCCCATCGTCGAGCCTTTTTTAAGGTTGAAGGTGACTCCGTCGACCGCCTTTACGTGCCCGACGACCCGGAGACCGTCCTTGATGGGGAAATACTTTTTCAGCGCGTTGACCTGAAGTATATACTTAGGGTCCGGCGTGATGGGGGTGTAGCCCGGCTCCTTGTTTCTGTCAGCCATTCGTCTCACCCTCCTTATCAACGTATCTGTAGCACGCGACGGTGTGCGTCGCCGAAAGCTTTATCTCCGGCGGATATTCGCCGGCGCATTTTCCGACGCACAGCTCGCACCTGTCCTTGAAATAACAGTAATCGGGCATGTTTACGGGGTTGGGGACCTTGCCGGGTATGGAATAAAGGCTGTCCACCTTCCTGCCCACGACCGGCTTCGACGCCATTAGGCCCTTTGTGTAGGGGTGAGCGGGATTGTTGAAGATCTCCTCCGCCGTGCCGCTCTCGACTATCCTGCCCGAATACATGACCACGACGTAATCCGCCATCTCGGCAATGACGCCGAGGTCGTGCGTTATGAGCATTATGGAGGAGTTTATCCTGTCCTTGAGCCTGCGCAGCAGGTCGAGTATCTGAGCCTGTATGGTGACGTCGAGGGCGGTGGTCGGCTCGTCGGCGATTATCAGCTTGGGGTCGCAGGCAAGTGCCATGGCTATGACGACCCTCTGCCGCATACCGCCGGAGAGCTCGTGGGGATACATCTTGTAGACCCGCTCCGGGTTGGCGATGCCGACAAGATCGAGCAGCTCGACAGAGCGCTGCCTTACGTCGTGCTTGCTCATATCCGGGTTGTGCAGCGCGAGGACCTCGTCCACCTGGGCGCCGATCCTGAAGACCGGGTTAAGGGCTGTCATCGGCTCCTGGAAGATCATGGATATCTCGTTGCCGCGCAGGTGCTGCATGACCTCGTTCGGCGTTTTTACGATGTCGTAGGCCTTGCTGCCCAGGTTCATGCGTATCTCGCCGGAGACGATCTGCCCCTGCGGGCGCTGAAGGAGCTGCATGATCGAAAGGCTCGTGACGGATTTTCCGCAGCCGGACTCCCCCACGACGCCTATGGTCTTGCCGATAGGCACGCTGAAGCTCACGCCGTCGACGGACTTGACCGTGCCGACGTCGGTGAAAAAGTACGTGTGAAGGTCCTCGACCTCGATGACGTTCGAGATGTCCTTCATCTCGCAGAGGTACTCCGACTCGGGGACGTTCTTCCTCTTGCGCTGTTTCTCAAAGACGTTAGTTACCTTGCGGTTTTCTCTTGAGATCCTTCTCGATTCCTTGGCGGACAGGTAGCCGTCCGCGTTTTTCCTCGCCATTCCGACTCCCTCCTTACCGTTTCATCTTCGGGTCGAACGCGTCCCTGAGACCGTCGCCGACGATGTTGAAAGCCAGAACGGTCAGCAGCAGCAGGATGCCCGCGGGTATCCAGACGTGCAGATAATGGGTAAGCGTCTCAAGGTTGGTAACGTCGCTTATTATGTTGCCCCAGGAGGCGTAGGGGAAGCTGACGCCGATCCCCAGGAACGACAGCGTCGCCTCCGTGAGTATCGTGTCGCCGAGCCCCATAGTGCAGGTGACTATCAGCTGCGGTATGACGTTGGGCACAAGGTGGCGGAATATGCGCCGCGACACGCTTATGCCCGTCGCCTCGGTCGCGGTCATGAACTCCTGCTCGCGCAGGGACAGTATCTGCCCCCTTACGAGCCGCGCCACGCCGGGCCAGCCGAGGAAGCCGATGATGAGCATCAGGAACAGCATCCTTATCTCGCTGTCGAGGTTCGCCGCGGACATCGCCGCGCCGAGGATGACGAAGATCGGAAGGCTCGGTATGCAGTAGAAGACGTCGACTATACGCATTATGAGCATATCGACCCAGCCGCCGAAATAGCCGGAGATACCGCCCATGATGACGCCCAGGAAGGTCTCGATGAACACGACGATGAAGCCGATCCTCAGCGACACCCTGCCGCCGTACATAAGACGGGTGAGCATGTCCATGCCGTTGCCGTCGAGGCCGAGCCAGTGCTCCTTCGTCGGGAAGGCGTAATTGTCGTAAACGGTCCTGTCCGTCTCGCGCTTGATGTTCCAGCTGCTGTTGGCGTTGTTGAACGTCAGCTTGTACTCGTAAGTCTCGCCCTTCTCGTCGGTGTACACGAACTCCGTCGAACCGGACTCTATGGTCTCGATGAGCTTTGTCTTGAATTCGCGGGTCAGGAACACGTCACCGGCGACGGCGCGGACTATGTAGTCGCTGATGTAGGCGACCTCCGTCCCGGACTCGGTGACGACGCCGTCCTCATCTATCTCATATATCTTTCCTTCCGCCTCGAAGCCCGAGCCGTCGAGGTACGCCTCAAGGGAGTTGAGAGTGAACTCGAAGGGAAAGTCCTCGTTGGACGTCGAGGAGGAGACTATGTATTTCGACGCGATGCCGACGATCTCGCCGCCGACCCGGATGATATACAGCTCCGGGCTGAGCTCCTCGAGCTCGTAGGTCACGTCGCGGTAGACGTAGCTGCTCTCGCCGCCGGAGATGGCGAGGAACGCCTTCGCCTGAGCCGCGGAAGAAAACACGGAGGCGTCGGCGGTAGTGTAGCGGAATTCGGTGTTCCGTATCGCGCCGGCGTAATCCTTCAGCTGCGCCTCGACGCGGTAGAATTTCTGATCCTCCTCATACGGGGAGATGATGCCCCCGATGTACGAGAAGGAGAACATGAACGCAAGTATTATAAGTCCCGTGACCGCGAGGCGGTTGCGGAAAAACCTCTTGGCGACGAGCGCGCCGGGGGAAAGCATCTTGACGCGGCGGTCGTCGTTAAGGGAATAGTTTTCGTTTTTTTCGGTGTTCTTAGTCTGATCCTTCTTCATGCCGTCGCCCCCTTACGAAATACGGACGCGCGGGTCGACCACGGCGTAAAGGATGTCGGCAAGCAGGTTGCCGGTAAGGGTAAGGATCGCGAGGAACACCATGTAGAACATGGAAAACGGTATGTCGCCGCTGCGCATCGCGGTATAGGAGGTAAAGCCGATACCGGGCAGCGAATAGAGCGTTTCGGTGATGAGCGCGCCGGAGAACAGCCCCGGAAGCGTCCCGCCGATTATGGTAACGATGGGGATGAGCGTGTTCCGGAACGCGTGGTGGTAGATGACCCTCCGCTCTGAAAGACCCTTGGCGCGGGCAGTCCTTATGTAGTCCGCGTTGAGCACCTCGAGCATATTGGTACGGGTGTAACGCATGAGTCCGCCCATCGAGCAGACCACGAGCGTGACTATCGGCAGAACGAGGTGGTTTGCCTTGTCGAGCAGCTGCCCCATCGGGGTCAGCTGGTCGTACATGCGCCCTACGAGGCCGTACAGGTCGAACCATTTGAACTTGACCGCGAAAACGAGCTTGAGCAGCGACGCGAAGAAGAACGTCGGCAGCGAGATGCCCGCCAGCGCGATTATCGACACCGTGTAGTCCGTCTTGCTGTACTGCTTGGTCGCGGCGATTATGCCCAGCGGGATGGCGATTATCAGCTCAAAGAAGAAAGAGATGAACCCCATGACGAACGAGAGCCACACCGTGTCGTGGAATTTTTCGACGACGGGCACGGTAAAGTACCAGCTGTCGCCGAAATTGCCGCGAACGACGTTGCCGAGCCAGCCGAAATAGCCCAGGATGAGCCCCTTGTCCATGCCGTAGGTCGCCGAAAGCTGAGCCATCCACTCCTCAAAGCTCTTGGAACCGGGCTGCATCGACCGCTGCCGCGCCATCTGCTCGATATATGAAGTCGGCAGGCAGCGCATCAGGCAGTATATGATGAAGCCCACGAAGAAAAGAATGAGGACGCTCAGAAGGACCCTCTTGATGATGTATTTTCGCAACCGCGGTCACCTCGTTACTGAATCGTTGTACAGTTTGTCCCGGGGGACAAAAACAAGCGCAGGGCGCACGGAAGACCCATGCGCCTTGCGCGGAAAAGCTTAATCTGCCGGATCAGACGGGTTCAAGGCTTACGCCATTTCCATGTTCTGGATCTCAGCCATCCAGCCGTAGTAGGTGGTGATGTCGGGAGTGACGGTGTCCACGTTGACTCTCTCGGTGGAGAAGATGATCGCGTTCTGGCGCTGATATACGGGGACTTCGACAGCCCAGTCGACGATGATGTCAAGGCAGGCCTTGTAGATGCCCTTGCGGTAGGACTTGTCAAGAGAGGAGCGGGCGTCGAGGATGAGCTCGTCAAGCTCCTCGTCGGCGATGTCGTACATATAGTTCGAGCCGCCGGCGTTCTCGCCGCCGTTCTTCACGTCGGCATAGTAGATCTGATACATATCCGGGTCGGGAGTGGCGCCCCAGGCAGCGCACCACATCGGAACGCCGTCAACGTCGAGAGCGTCCCAGAGGTCGGAGGAGTTGGCAAGGTCCTTGACGATGAGCTTCATGCCGATGGTCTCAAGAGCGTTGGAAGCGTCGTTGAGCATCATGAAGGACGGGTGGTCGCCGGTGCCGTCGCCCGGGATCCAGACTTCGTACTCAAGAGCGGCGCCCTCGGGAGCGGCGGTAAGCTTGCCGTCCTCGACGGTGTAGCCGGCAGCCTCGAAGTAGCCGAGAGCGGCCTCGAGAGCGGCGGCGGTACGCTCGTCGGCGGTCATTTCGGAGGTGTAGATATCGTTGCCGTCAACGTCCTTGGAGAAGGCGATGGCATAGTCGGCGTCGGTCTTCTGAGGAGCGGCCCAGGAGGTGTTGGAGATCGGGTAGTTGATGACTTCGGCGGCCTCGCCGTAGTAGGAGTCGACGGTGACGTCGCGGAAGTTGGCGTAAACGGTCGCGAAGGCCTTACGAAGGTTCTTCGAGGCGTCGGAAGCGAGCTCGCCACCCACGTTGACAGCCTTGGCGCTGATGCCGAGGTAGCCGTAGCCGAGGTTGTCGACCGCGCTGGTGGTGATCTTGTCGCCGGTGACCTCGCCGTTGCTGTTCTGCTCGGCTATGGTCTTGGCAGTCTCCTTGGAGTAGGAGGGATCGGTCACGTCGATGGTGCCGGTGATGACGCCGTTGAGCTTATCGGCGTCGGTGGTCTCCTTGAACTGGAGGTTCTTGATCTTGGGAGCGCCGAGATAGTAGCTCTCGTTAGCCTCGAAATAAACAACGCCGTTCTCGAACTTGACGAACTTGTAGGGGCCGGCGCCAAGAGGCTGGGTAGTCTTGGAGCGGACGGCGGAAAGGTCACCCTTGTCGAAGCCGAAGCTGTTGGCGTCGTAGTCATACTTGGCGGGGTCGCCGTAGTAATGCAAGGGGGCGATGGCCACGGCGAGGTTGTAGATGGCGGTGGCGTCGACCTCGGTGAGGACGATCCTGAGGGTGTTGTCGCCGGTCTTCTGGATACCGGAGATGTTGGCGGCGGACTCGCCGGTCTTGATACCCTTGCCGGAGTAGTCGCCCAGATCCGGGAAGAGGTCGTCGACGGTGGAGCCGGCGTTCTCGGTGTTGATCATGCCCGCGACGTCGCTCTTGTAAGCCTCGGCAAGAGCGGCGGCGAAATCTTCAACGGTGGCCTCGGCGGCGGCAGCGCTTTCGGCGGAGGTCTCTTCCTCATCAGAGCCGAGCGGGAAGCCCCACATGGCGGCGGCGGAAGCGACGTCGGTCGCGCCGTAGTTCTCGATGCAGCAGTCGACTATTTCCTGAGCGAGAGCAAGGGTAGCGGCGTCATACTTATCCCAGAAAGCGTTCATCTCTTCCTCTGTGAAGTACTCGTTGTCGGTATAATCCCTGCCGCCGTTGTAGATGAGGTTGAGCAGAGTGTCCATACCGGCTCTGTACTCTTCCATACCCTCGATGGGAAGGGCGAAGATGGTGGTGGAGCCGTCGTAGGTCGGGTCGCAGAGGACGTAGAAGGAGAAGATGACGTCGTCAACGGTCAGGGGCTCTCCGTCGGAGAAGGTCACGCCGTCGCGAAGGACGAAGTCATAATAGACGGTCCCGTCCTCGTTCTCGGTGATCGTAAGGTCGCTCATGCCGGGATATGTATATTCCTTGCCGTTGTACTCGATGGGCTCAACGCTGACGCCCTTTTCAACGACGGCGCCCTGACGGTCGGTCCCGAGAAGGGAAACGGCGGTCATGGCCCACACGTCCTGGTCATAGGCAGTCTCCGAGAAGAACGGGGAGAATTTGCTGTTGAAGCTGGAATAGCCGACGACGAGCGGCTTGTTGTCGGCGTCGCCGCCGACGTCCGCCTGAGACGCGTCGGGAGTCGAGGTGTCGGGTGTGTTATCGCCGCCCTTGTTGCAGGCCGCGAAGAGCGCGGTCACCATAACAAGAGCAAGGACGACAGCAAGTACTTTCTTCATGTTATACTCTCCTTTTTATCGGGCAAAAAGCCCGTTATTGACAAGTCTGACGGCCGGGCGGGTCATCTCGTTTTTTCCCAGACGACCTTCCCGAAGGACCTGGCGCAAAGAAAACCCGAAACGCCGTACGCCGCGGTAACGGCGAAAAACGCCGCGCAGAAAACAGGGGACCCGGTACCGTTGAGGATACAGAAGACTGCGGAACAGACGAGCCCGAGCCCGCTCATCGCGCACAGGGCGTACGCCGAGAGGGGCAGTCCGGACCGGGCCCTTTTCAGAACGTAAGACCGGACGGAGGACGCTGTCACGAGCAGCTTCACCATGCGCCACGCGGCTGCGAAAACGCAGCACACCGCGCCGACGTAGGGCAGTATGACGTAGAAGGCGTTCATCATCCCGGGGAACCTTACAAGCCCCGCGGAAACGACGAATGCCGCCGAGAGAAAGAGCGTCAGAACGGACAGCCGAAAGCTTTTTTGTGAGCCGTCCGCGACCCTGTACGATTCGCCCGTATAGACGTAACCGCCCCCGGGACCGCGCCGGATATCGCCGAGATCATCGCGCTTCCCCACGTCATCACCCTCCCGAATATAGCCCAAACGGGCCGGATATTCAATATTTTTGTGTTTTTATGTCAACTTTGTAACTTTTCGAACAGCAGCGTCGTTACCGAACGCGGGCCGATCTCGCGCGAATCCGCGCAGGGATATTCCCTCAGGTCGTTCCCGTCGTCGGTGACTACCGCCCGCGCCGCCGCGGGCAGGCCGAGGCGCTTAGCGGTGTTCGAGCCGTTTATGACGACGGCCGTCACAGCCCCGTCCTTTTCAAAAGCGAGGGTCCTGAGTCCGGCGTCGCCGCAGGCCGCTTCTATCCTCCGCGCCCCGTACGGGATGTATTTCGAAAAATTCCCGGTTACGAAATAACGCTTCGTCGTCTCGAAGCTCCCGTCGGTAAGGTCGATGTAGATCAGTCCGTCGCAGTAGTCGACCTCGGAGACCGCTATCCAGTGCTGCCACGCGGAGGCGTTGAGCACAGTAAGGTCCTCGAACATCACGTTCGCCATGACCAGCGCGGACGTCATCGTCCTGTCTCTGCCGCCCTGCATGTGGCACCACTCGCTCATCCTGATCTTTTTGTCGGGGTAGCGGCGCGACATCCATTCCGAGAACCGCTTCAGGTAGGGAACGCGCTCCCTGAAAAACGGGACGGGAACGGGGTTGAGGAAATAGGAATGCACGTCCACCGCGTCGACCAGGGCGCGGACCTCGGGATAACGGAACAGCTCCCTCGTGTACGTCTTGTTCAGCCACCGTATATCGCCGTTTTCGAGCCCCGACAGCCTCACGCCCGAAAGCTCCGGGCGCTTCGCCATCTCACGGGCGAACGCGAGCATGACCCTGCCGGCGCTTCTCGGGGAGTAATGGCAGCCCTCCTGGGAGCCGAGCCACACCCACAGGGGTTCGTTGACGGGGGAAATGCTGCCGACAGGCACGCCTTCCGAAACGAAGCGCTGCGCGACGTCGAGGCAGTAACGGGCGAAATCGCCGTAGTTCTCCTCGGGCAGGTTCTCCGCCGGGAACATGGGGAAACGCCCCTTCGTGCAGTGTGAAAGATGGTTTTTCGTCAGCCGCTCCAAAGGGGAATTGACGAAAAGTATCACCTCGCGGGCGCCGTCGAAAACGGCGCGCTGCATCATATAAACGGCGTTCGCGTCGCGCGAGGGGTCTATCCCGCAGGGCGTTTCGAGGGAATGCGTCCGTCTCAGCGGGTTGTCTATATTGCCGCGACCCGAATCAGAGGACCCTGCGCCGATATTGTAGCGGTACGTGCTCAGCCCTATACCGTCGTTTTTGTCGAACAGGAGCTTGGAGATCTCGTCCCGGCAGCTCCACGAGCCGACGAGCTGCGCCCACCACGCCCCGGACGCGCCGAAGCCCTCGAAGGTCTGATACTTTTTCGACGGGTCGATCCTGAGTTCCGTTTGATCCATATCTCTGCTCCGTGTGCTTTATACTTATGCGCGGTCAGCGAAAAATCAGTTGCCCTCCGTCAGGGTCAGCCCCAGCTCGACGCGGGACGACGAGGCGGAGGAATAAGTCAGGCCGCTCGTGACGTAAAGCACGAGCTTCGCCCGGGCTGGCAGCTTATCGGCGGAAACGGCCGCGCTGACGCTGAAACGGTATTCAAAAGGCCCTTCTTCCCCGGCGGACAGCTCGAGCCCATTGATGGCAGAGCCTCCCGGGTTGCCGGGATCGGGCGTGACGGTCAGAGTCCCGACGTTCAGTCCCTCGACAGCGACGGAATCGACGCGGGCATAGAAATCGGGCTCGTTCTTTTTAACGGTCAGAGTAAAGTCGAGGGCGCACTCCCCGGCCGAAGCGACGGTGAACTCCGCCGGTTCTATCCTCGCGTCTATACGCGACAGGAAGAGCGACTCCGAACGGCTGTCGGCGACCTTTTTCGCGCGCGCCGCCGCCCAGGCCCCCGCGCCGAGCGCGGCGCACAGGACCACCGCCAGGACCGCGGCGATAATTCTTTTTTTGTTCATATGCCACCCCCGCAAACGGCTGTTTTCGAGTGAAACGGACGCCTCGCGCCGATTACAATCTACTCCGGAATGAAGAAAAATGCAATCATTATTCGAAAATCGCCCCGTTCCCGGCGCGCAGCGCGGCCCGGACAGCGAAAAAACCGGCCTGCGCGCATCAAATCGCGCCGGAATTATAAACTTGACGGCTCGTATTATAAGTGTTAAAATGAAGTATACAAAAAAACGCCGGGAGGAACTATTATGTCCGGACATTCCAAATGGAGCACCATCAAAAGAAAGAAAGAGAAGACCGACGGCGCGAGAGCCAAGGTCTTTACCAAGATAGGCCGTGAGATCGCCGTGGCGGTCAAGCAGGGCGGCCCCGACCCGGCGGGAAACTCCAAGCTCAAGGACGTTATCGCCAAGGCTAAGGCCGCGAATGTGCCCAACGACAACATAGAGCGAATCATCAAGAAGGCCGCCGGCGAGGGCAACGCCGACAATTATGAGGAGATAATCTACGAGGGCTACGGCCCGTCCGGCATCGCCGTCGTGGTCGAGACCCTTACCGACAACCGCAACCGCACCGCGGGCGACGTCCGCCACTATTTCGACAAATACGGCGGCAACATGGGCCAGAGCGGCAGCGTCATGTTCATGTTCACGCACGTCGGGGTCGTCGCGGTCGACGGCGAGGACGTCGACGAGGACGCCCTGTTCGAGACCGCTCTCGAATCCGGCGCGGACGACGTCGTCAGGGACGAGGACGTTTTCGAGGTCAGGACGGACCCGCACTCCGTCGGCGCGGTCAGCGAGGCCCTCGAAAAAGCCGGCTACACCGTTCTTTCCGCCGAGCCGGAGTACCTGCCGTCCACCTACGTGAAACTCACGAACGAGGACGACATGAAGAACATGAGCAAGATGCTCGAGATGTTCGAGGACAACGACGACGTCCAGGGCGTCTGGCACAACTGGGAAAACGCGGAAGACTGGGAATGAGCTTCTTCACCGACGCTGTCGCAGTCAGGTTCACCGGGCTCGACCATGTTTTCAACGTATCCTCCGTTTTTTGCGAGATCGCTTTCGGGGGCCGCTCGCTGACCATACGCTGGTACGGCGTGATAATCGCGTTCGGGCTCGCCCTCGCAGCCCTCTACGGCGGCAGGATCGCCTGCACGTGGAAGATCAGCCTCGACAAAATGGTCGACGTGCTCCTCTTCGGCGCTGTCGCCGGGGTGATAGGCGCGCGGGCGTATTACGTGATCTTCACCTGGGACTATTTTTCGCAGCACCCGGGCGACATCTTCAAGATATGGAACGGCGGGCTGGCGATCTACGGCGGCATAATCGGCGGGCTGATCGCGGCGTTCATCACAGCGAGGGTCGAGAAGATAAACTTCCTCAACCTGCTCGACCTGGTCGGCATGAGCCTGCTTCTGGGGCAGGGCATAGGCCGCTGGGGCAATTTTGCCAATCAGGAGGCGTTCGGCACCAATACCGACCTCCCGTGGGGGATGTACTCCGAAAAGGTGCGCGACTACATCGTTTCGAACGGTGAGTTTTTCGCCGAAAACGGCATAACTATGAACGCGGACAAGCCCGTGCACCCGACTTTTCTTTACGAGTCCTTAAGCTGTCTGATCGGCTTTGCGGTCTTATATATCGTCTGCAGAAGATTCCGGCTTTTCTCGGGGCAGCTGTTCCTGCTGTACTGCGTCTGGTACGGCGCGGAACGCGGCTTCGTCGAGGGACTGAGGACGGACAGCCTCTACATCGCCGGCACGACCCTGAGGGTCAGCCAGCTGATCTCCTTCGCGATAGCCGCCGTCGCACTCGTGATACTCGCCGCCGTGACGGTCCGTTACAAAAAGAAACCGTGGCAGGTCGAGGGAAGAGATTATTTTTACGACAGCGAAGGCGTCAGGCAGACTGATTTCTCGCTGAAATACAACGTCAAAAAAAGGCCCGCGAAATAACCGCCCGCCCTTTTCAAAGCTTACATCCGGAGCAGATCGTATGCCTGTACCCTCAAACCGTCTGGATCTTATCTACTTCAAATACAAACGGGAGTTCGACGAAAAGGCCGTATCCGTCCTGTCGTCGAACCGTTATATCCTCGGCCCCGAGCTCGAAGCCTTCGAGCGGGAATTCGCCGCCGCGTCCGGAGCGCGGCGCTGCGTCGGCGTCGCCTGCGGGCTCGACGCGCTGAAGATCGCGATGCACGTCGCCGGGGTGGGCCCCGGCGACGAGGTGATAGTTCAGGCGAACACCTTCATCGCCGGGCCGCTCGCCGTTTCCGCCAACGGCGCGACGCCGGTCTTCGTCGACGTCGGCGAGGATTTCGCGATGTCTCCGTCGGAAACGGAGCGTGCGATCACTCCCGCGACCAAAGCGGTGCTCGTCACCCACCTTTTCGGCCTGCCCACGCCGATGGAGCCCTTCGTCGGGCTGTGCGAAAAACACGGCCTTGCTCTGATAGAGGACTGCGCTCAGGCGCACGGGTCGAAATACAAAGGAAGACCCGTCGGCACCTTCGGGCACGCGGGCTGTTTTTCGTTCTATCCGACTAAGACTCTCGGCGGCTTCGGCGACGGCGGCGGCATCATCACCGACTTGGACGATCTTGCCGACAGGGCGACGGTATACCGCAACTACGGCAGCGAAAAAAAGTATTACAACCGCGAACAGGGCGTCAACTCCCGGCTCGACGAGCTCCAGGCCGGTCTGCTCAGGGTCAAGCTGAAGCATTTTGACGAGCTCCTCGCGGAACGCGCCGCTCTCGCCGGCAGGTACCTCGCCGGAATAAACAACCCGCTTATACGCCTGCCGAGTCCCGCGCCGGGCTCGGAGTGCGCTTGGCACCAGTTCGTCATCCGCTGCGGGACCCGCGACAGGCTCGCGCAATATCTCAGGGACGCGGGCATAGGGACGGAGATACACTTCCCCGTCCCCGTACATCTGTCCGAGGCTTACAAAGAACTCCTGGGGCGTACCGGGAAGCTGCCCGTCGCGGAAAGGCTTGCGGGCGAAATACTGTCTCTCCCGTTCTTCAACGGGCTGACCTACGACGAACAGAGCCGCGTCATCAAGGCTCTGAACGCATACCAAACGGATCCGACGATATGATAAACGGATGCAGGCTCATTAAAATCGATAGCTTTCGCGACGAACGGGGCCTCCTGAGCGTGTTCGACAGGGACGCTATCGGCTTCGACGCGAAAAGGGTCTTCTTCCTGTCCGGACAAACGGAAAGCTCCGTCAGGGGCGACCACGCTTCCCTGTTTTCGGAGTGGCTCATACTGCTCGCCGGATCGTGCCGCGTCGAACTCGACGACGGGACCCGCAGCGAGCGGACGGAGCTCAGCGAGCCCTTCACCGCCCTGCTCGTCCCGCCCATGATCTGGCGCAGAGTCACCGGTTTTTCGGCGGACTGTCTGATCTGTTCCGTCTGCGACCGGGAACACGACCCGTCTTTCTACATAAAGGACCGCGCGAAATACCTCGAGCTGCTCGGCCTTAAATCCTAAATCTGTCAGGCGAAAAGCTCGTCCGTGAAAAACGCGTTCGAGTCCGCCCGGAGGCCTTTTTCGTCCTGAACGGAGATACGGACGTAGCCGTCGGTCGGCTCTATCACAAAGTCCGCCTCCGTCGCGGGCGCCCCGTTTTTACCGTAGCCTGCCATACAGCGGCAGGCTTTTGTTATGCAGTATATCCTCACCGCGGGCGAGCATTCGACGTGAAGAACGCCTTCATCGAACCACAGCGCCTTTATCTCCGGCCCCTGAGAGGCATAGAAATCCCCTGCGACGAGCGCATGCGCGATGCTCTTGTAGTCGAGCCTCGGGGCTTTGAGGACGGTGAACGCGCCGAATGAATCCCATTTAGGATCATCCGGCTCCGCCCTGTTGTGGTTGTCGTCCGTACCCTGTACGAAGATCCGCTTCCCCTGATGAAGAAAGTCCTCGTAAACGCGGGGGTTGTATTCGTCCCAGCCGGAGACCACGGAGGAATAGTTGCATATCTCCATGGCGTGCATACCCTCGTACTGCGAATACTCCGGGTAACGCTCGAGCGACCACACAGGGTGGTTGTAGGTGACGAAAAAGCCCTTCTCGCGCCCGAACCGCATGGCGCGGTTTATGCATTCGGGCGTATACTCACGCTCAAAATCCGGCTCGTTTTCGTCGAAGGTCGCTTCCCTGAGCCTTTCATCGCTGAGATATTTCGAGCGGTGGAAGCAGGGCTGGTTCTCCTCATCCTCGTTGAGCGCGACGAAGCAGACGTGGCAGCACTTCGGGAATTCGTTCCACGGCTTATCCTCGCCAAAGCCCATCTCGAATCCGGTCATCATAAGGAAATCGGGGTCCGTCAGGTCGTGATGGCTCTTCATGAACTCATGGTCGGTCAGGCTCAGAACGGAATAGCCGTGGGCCTTGTAGATATCCTTGAGCTCCCGGGGCGTGAGCCTGCCGTCCGAGAGCGTTGAATGCGCGTGAAGGTTGGCTTTGTAGAAATTCCCGTTCTCGGGCAGAAGATACTTTCTCATTCTCTTTCCTCCTTTGTCTGTTCAAGCTCCACGCCCTCCGGGACGCGGACCCCCGCGGCGCCGTCTCGGGTCACGGTGATCTCGACCGTACCGAACGGCGTCGGTATAGCGACTTTGGCGCGCTCAAGCCCCAGCGACGAGGGCGAGAGCGATATCCTGCGGAAGCCGGGTTCTGTTATCTTCAGCCCCGACAACGCCAGCGGCAGGGCGTAGGCGGGAGTTCCCGCCCAGGCGTGGCTCCTGTCGAAGGAATAATCCGGAGTGGGCTTGTAAAAGCCCTCCGGAAGGCCTTTAGGGCATTCCCTGACGAACGGCTTCCACGCGTCGAGCAGCTTCAGGGTATACTCTTCCCTCAGGCCGTTCCTGTATACCGCGTCGAGCAGGAAATGCCGGAAATACGGCTGGACCGGGCCGAGAGAATCGTCTTCGATCACCCGGCGCAGCAGCTGTGCGTCGGCAGAATCCCCGGTATGAGACGCCGTACCTGCGGGCCGGCTTCCGAAAAAGCCGAAATACGCCGCGAGTATGTTCGCGTGCCTGCGGTAATAGCGTTTTTCGACGTTCCGGGGCATATAATTACAGAGCAGCTCCTCCGGCGTCGGCGTATTGAGTCCTTCGAAAAAGAGCCCTCTGCCGTGGTCCCACAGGTTTGCCAGGCACGCCTGACGCAGAGCCGCGCTTTTTTCGAAGCATTCGCGCGCCTCAGCTTCGTCGCCGAGCTCGCGGTATATCTTTTCCGCCGTCCGCAGCGCTCCGAAATAAAACATGCACAGGCAGGTCTGGCCGAGAGCCTTCGGCGGATGGTGCAGGTTTATGCCGTCCGGGTCGAGCCAGTCGACGAACATATAGTCCGGCGGGGTCTCGATGAGCCCGTTTTCGCCGAGGTAACCGTCAAAACGGGCAAGCAGCCTGTACAGCGCGCCGCGGCAGTCGGACAGCAGCCGTCTTTCGCCGGTGAGCATGTAAACGTCCCACAGCATCAGCGCCCAGATAAGGCTGTACGACGTGTGGAAGATCCTCCCGTCGTGGCGGCTGAGACTCTTTGCGGTGCGGCGCACGTCAAAGGCCGCAAGTCTCATATCGCCGTATGTGAACGCGGTCATGAGTGTTTCAATATAATAGTCGCCCGTACACGCCAGCGGCTCGCAGTGCTTCGGGCTGTCGAGGTGTATGCTCTGACGGCAGTATTTCAGAGAGTGCGCGCAAACGTCGAGCACGCGGTCCAGCTCCGCGTCGGAGGTGACCGTCCTTGCGCGGTACGGCGTCGGATAGCTCGAAGCGAGGAGTTCTGCAGAGACCGACGTCTCGCCCGACATCGGTTTTTCGAGCTCTATCCGGACGCCGCCGACGGCGTGCAGCTCCATACCGTGATACTCGCCCGGACGGGAAAAATCGAGGTCGTACGCAAAATCGCTCCCGCCCGGGAGCTCGTACCCTGTCAGTTTTACCCTCGCCGGCGCGCCGGAAACGCGCACGCTCACGTAGCAGGCGTACACTTTATCGAGCTCTATCTCCTTCGAGCTCGTCCCGGCTCTGCGTTCGGTGAATTCGAGTCCTTCGACCGGCAGAGCGGATACCTCGCACGGGGGTATCGGCGCGGCGATCGTTTCGACGGGGCCTGCAGACATGGAAGGCTCTTCAAATCCTCCGGGGTCGACGCTGTCGTCGTAACGGTACGGCGCCGTGTACGCGCCGAGCAGACGGACCCGCCAAGAACCATCGGTTTCGATCGCCTCGCTGCCGCCGTCCTCGAAAAAGACCGTCCCCCGCAGGAAAAAGCCCCCTTCGCCGCGCGAATACTCG
>JAILDS010000181.1 GCA_024689165.1 Clostridia bacterium | reverse complement strand
GACTACGTTTGCCAGAAGGGCTTCGAGACGGAGACCTTCGAGGTCGTCAGGGACGAGATCGACGGGAACCGTCCGTCCGACCACTTCCCGGTGATCGCCGTCCTGAAGTGAACGAACTGACCATACGCCCCGTTACGCGCATAAGGTGCGGCTGGCGGAGCAAATTCGGCATACCGCGCCAGAGCGGGCTGCTGAGCACGAACCTCGGCCTGATAGTATTTGAAGAGGGATTCGCCCGAGAGGAGGCTCTTCGCGGGCTTGAGGCTTTTTCACATATATGGCTGATATGGGGCTTTTCCGAGTCGCCGGAGCGCGGCTCGCTGACCGTCCGCCCGCCCCGCTTCGGCGGCAACGAGCGTCTCGGCGTTTTTGCGACGAGGTCGCCCGTCAGGCCCAACCCGCTGGGTTTGTCCGCGGTGAAGCTCGAGGGCATGGTCCGGCTGCCGCAGGACGGTTTTCATACGAAAGAAAATCCGCAGACCGGCCGGGCGGAGCCGGAGGAGCTTCCGGGCCTCGCAGCGCTTGCTCAGGAGCTCGGGCAGGACGCGCTCTGTGAGCTGTCGGAGCTTTTGAACGATGAAGAGCTGTACGGAAGCTCCGTTCTCGTCGTCTCGGGCGCGGACCTGCTCGACGGCACGCCGATCTACGATATCAAGCCCTACGTGCCCTACGCGGACAGTATAGACGCTTCGGAGGGCTGGGCCGGAAAGCCCGAAAAAAAACTCACGCCCGTATTCGCTCCGGGCGTGGGTGAAAAACTGACAGAATGGCAAAGGCGCAGGATAGAAGACGTGCTTGCATACGACCCGCGGCCTGCCTACCAGGACGACCCCGCCCGCGTCTACCGCTTCGAGCTCGGCGGGCTGAGAGTCGCTTTCCGCGCGGACAGCAAAACTGCTACGGTCACGGAGGCGGCGGATCTGACGGAAGATAACGATCTTAACAAGGATCGCGCTCGGTAAGATCCCGCTCCGCCCGACCGGCGCGATGATGCCGGAGCTGCCCGCCCCGTCTAAGTTTTTTCCTCTGACTGACTCATGCCGTCGTCCGTCTTCCGGTCGGCGGCTTTTTCATGGTGCAGCACAACGAACGCGTCCGCGGCCTCGAAGGTGATGGCGATCATCTGCCGCATCACGCGGTCCGCGTGCGTCGCAGTCCACATTGCCCTGAAAATGCCGGAATTCGCTATCGCGCCTTTCGGAAAAACGACGGTGTCTATCCGGAATTCGTGGGCGTGGATTTTGTCCTTCTGCTCGCAGATGAGTATGATTCGGTCGAAGCCGAGCGAATAGGTCGTTTCGCCGACCTGTTCGTGCTCGGCGTTGTAGCGGTTCGTCGCGGCGAGGTAGGCCGAGCACTCCTTTATGTTCGCGCCGGCAAGCCTGTCAGCGGCAAGGAAGGCGTTTATCCGCGCCGTCTCGTTGCGCATCCTGTCCTGCGATTCGTAGGTTATCTTGAACATTTTTACAGCGCGGCGAAAGCCTTGAGAAGAAGGTCGAAAGTCTGAGAGAGCTTCATCCACAGTATGGTGAGCGCGCCTGTGACGCCGCCGGCGCCGTAGCCCGGCAGGGTCACGTTATTGTCGGCGGGAGCCTTGTCGATGAACAGCCCCGTCAGGATCACGTCTAACGCAGAGCGGGTAAAGATGTTGTCGATGCCCTTGAGGCCGAGAACGGCGATGACGCGGCTTGAGAGGACCGTTCTGACAGCCTCGGACTCCTGCGCCGCTTTATACGCCAGAAGCGTGTAGAGGGAATCCAGCACGAGCCGCCCCTCGAGGCTGTTGCCGCCGAGATCCTCGTCGCCTGCCTTGAACCGGGCGAAGAATTCGGTCAGAAGGTCGGCGACAGTCTCATAATCGCTCTCGGGGATGTCCAGCCCCAGCGACCGGGCCTGCGCCTGGACGGTGTTGCCCTCGCCGTACAGCGGGATGAAAACGTCCGGCATAAAGCGCCTTACCGCGGCGGCGGCGTCGGATCCGGGGTCGAGCCCGAGCAGGTCGATTATCGCGTCCGCGTTGACGAAACGCCCCATGAGATAGTCCTTGACGAAGGAATCCTCAAGGCCGCCGTAGGCGTACGCGGCCGGGTCGTTTGCTATCATGTCGAGCTGTTCCTCGCTGTAGCCGTCCGGCGCCAGCGAGACGTCGAGCGAGGTGATCTTCCGGCTTTCGAAAGCGATCTCCTTATCGGTCAGCCGGACGTAACGGTAGGAAAGGGGGTAGCAGGAAAGGGCGGTGCTCGAGGCGTCGTAAATGGTTCGCAGCCCGCTGTATGAGGCGATGTCGCCCTTGTGCATGTGCCCGGTGAAGGTCAGCCGGATGTTCCACCTGTCGAATTTTCGGCAGACCTCCCTGTAATTGTCGACGATATAAAAGCCGTCGATGGTCTGCTCAAGCGTGACGTGCTCCATGATGTGGTGGTGCATCATGGCTATGAGCTTTTTGCCGTCGGCTTTTGCCGCTTTTACCTGAGTTTCGATCCAGTCCATGAGCTCCGGACCTATGTAACCGCCGCCGTCGGGCTTGTTGGAATCTATCGCGAGCAGCCTGTACTCGTCGTCGAGGTCGGCGGCGTAGGAGGCGGTCTTTTCATCTGTCGCCACGGCCTCGTCGTAGCCGAAGCGGTAGTAGATCTCTTTGAACGCAGCCTGATCAGCGTCGCTTTCGGAGGCGTTATCGTTGAGGTTCAGGTCGTGGTTGCCGTCTATGACGAAAACGCGCTTGCCGGTGCTGTCCTCAAAGTCGGCGAGCAGCGCGGCGAAGGCTCTCGCGTCGGCGACGTTGCAGGAGTTGGTGAGGTCCCCGGTCAGAAGTATCGCGTCCGCGTCGGATTCGCCCGCCTGGATGAAGAACTCGTTCATTATCATCGGCGTGAGGGCGGTCATCTGCCCCAGGTCATGCCTCGGGCGGTAGAAGCCGTCGGAATCCACGCGGTCGTAAACCTGCCAGTGGGTGTCGGAGGTGACGATGAGCTTCAGCCCGTCTTCACCGGCGGCGGACGCGCATACGGAAAAAACGCCTAACGCAAGGCATACGATCAGAATCAATGACAATATTCTTTTCATTTTAAGTACCCCTGTCGGACTTTTTTTTGATTATAGCACAAACGCGGGGGCTTTTCCATACCTTTTTGATAAAATATAACTTGATAAAGCGGGCGTGGTATAGTAAAATATCTTATCAGAATCCGCTATTGCGGCTTTTTCAGACGCTTTTCGGGGAGATGTTTTTTTGGGTAATAAGATCAAGCGCAACCGTTTCGTCGATATGCTGACCTCAAACGGCTACAGCTGGCTGGCGGCCCTGCTTGCGGTCATCGTGATGCTGTTCGTCATGCTCTGCCACAAGATATATCCGTTCGGCGACATGACTATACTGAGAATGGACCTGTACCACCAGTACGGGCCACTGTACGCCGAGCTTTACGACAAGCTGACCACGGGCGGCAGCCTGTTCTATTCATGGGAATCCGGCCTCGGCGGAGCGTTCCTGGGCAACCTGCTCAACTACTGCTCCTCGCCGTTCGCGATCGTCATGCTCATCGCGGGGCATTACCACATGCCCGGAGCCATCGCAGCCATGATAACCCTCAAGGCCGCGCTCGCCGCATGGACGTTCACCTATTTCATCAAAAAGTCCTTCGGAAAATCGGGGCTCTCAGGCGCGGCGTTCGCACTTGCGTACACCTTCTGCGGCTGGTTCGTGGCTTATTACTGGGACCTTATGTGGGTGGACGCGTTCGCGGTGTTCCCGCTGGTCATCCTCGGCATAGAGTACATCATTCAGGGTAAGAAGCCGTGGATGTTCATCCTTTCGCTGACGTACGTCCTGTTTACCAACTATTATATGGGCTACATGACGGTGATCATGAGCGTTATCTACTTCCTGTTCTATTATTTCGGCAGGTACACCATCGGCGAAAAGCGCGACCCGATGCTGCGCGGGAAGACCGTTTATTACGTAAACGACGAGGGCGAGGAGCTTCAGAAGACGCTCAAGCCGACCTTCCTTGAAAACGTCCGCAACTCGCGTTTCATCGTCGCGGGGGCGTATTTCGCCTGCTCCGGCCTGGTTGCCGCGCTTCTTGCCTGCGCCGCTCTGCTGCCGGTCTATTTCTCGCTCAAAACGTCCTCCGCCACGGGCAACTCGTGGCCGTCGACCTACAAGCTGTATTTCAACTTCTTCGATTTCCTCGCAAACCATCTTGCCTCGCTCGACACGACCATACGCTCGAGCGGCGACATCGTCCTGCCCAACGTTTACTGCACTATGGCGACGGTCGTTATAGCGCCGATGTATTTCTTCTGCAAAAAGATCAGCTAC
>JAILDS010000169.1 GCA_024689165.1 Clostridia bacterium | reverse complement strand
CAGCATATCCTTCAGCGCCTCTTGACAGCAGAAAAACGCGCCGGAAAGGTTGACGTCGATCATCCCGCGCCACTCATCGGGCGTAAAAAGGTCGAAGGGCTTTATCCGGGCTTTGCCGGCGCAGTTGACGAGCACCGACGGTCTGCCGAGGGTCAGCCTGACGTCGGAAAAAAGCCGCGCGACCTGCTCCGGGTCGGTGACGTCGGCGTGAAACGCCCCGCAGGGGGCATATAAACCGGAAAGCTCCGAGGAAAGAGCCTTCGCCGCCTCCCCGGAGCTGTTGTACACTATCGCGACGCTGAACCCGCGCTCCGCAAGAGCCGCGCATACGCGCGAGCCTATGCTCCCGGAGCCGCCGGTAACTACAGCGATCTTCATGCCCGACCGGTTATGCCTGGACCTTGACCGAGCTGAGGATCGTATTGAGCAGCTTCATGACCGTGACCTCGGTGTAGGAGGTCGGTATCTGGAGCATGCCGTCGGGGATAGATGACGTGACGAAATCGAAATTGAGCGTGGACACGATCTTGCCCTCCGCGTCGTAGGTCTCGATGCGGACGAGCTTGTCGCCGTCGACGTAGCGGCGGATCGACGTGCCGTCGGCGGCCTCAAACACGTCGTAAGAGACTTCCTTGCCGTCTATCTTTTCGGTGCCGGACTCGCTGACCTTGGAGGTGTCGTCGGTCTGGAAGTTGGACATGCCGAATTCGAGCAGCGAGGAATCAAGGCCGATTATCCTCATCGCGGTCGCGTTGAGCTCGACGTACTGCTGGGATACGGGGTAGATGATGTATTTCTGGTCGCCCTGCATGAGGATGGCGAGCTCGATGAGGTTGTTTTCGGCAACGGTGAAGCCGGAGATAAGGTAAACGCTTTCGGGGTTGATCGCCATCTTGACGGGAACGTCCACGTCCTCGCCGCTGGTCATCGTGCCTTCCATGTAGAACGTGCCGGAATTGAATATCTCCGCCTCGGAGCCTTCTGCGGCGCGCGACGCAGGAGCGTCGTCGGAACCGTCGGAAACACCCGCGGCGGTAGTGATGTCGGCGGAACCGTCGGAAACACCCGCGGCGGTAGTGACGTCCGCGGACGGAGCGGTGGTCTTGTCGCCGTCCTTTTTGCCGCAGGCGGAGAATATGAGCGTCAGCGCAAGCAGAACTGCAAGGGCGGATACTGTCTTTTTCATCGGAAAAACCTCTTTCTGAGAGTTGATTCGGCCGGAAAAAAGCCGACGGATGTCATTCTACCCCATTCGGGATAAAAATGCAAGCGGATAATAAGTCATTCAAGCGCCGCGATGAGCTTTTCGGCGAATTCGGCGTCCTTCGCTCCGGTCACGAGCTCGACGTTCTCGACGCCGCGGGGCGGCTCCGAGTCGTAATGGAATCCCGATTTATAGAAGATCACCTGCCCGTAGCACTCGCCCGGGTCGGTTATGCAGCTTGCGTGGCAGAGCGTCGTTTCTGTCATGTAGCCGTCCCAGAGGGCGCACGCGGCGGCGGTCCCGTCGGGGATGTCCACGGCGTCGATGCCGTTGCCGCGCTTGAATTCGAGCAGACCGGAAAAGGACGCCGCGAAAAAACGCTGGGCCGCGCTGCCGTTTTTCAGCCCGGCGAGCCTTTCGCCGGATATCCACGTGTCGGGGCCGTCGCGGTCGAGCCCTATGACGGTGACCGGGCAGCCGAGGTCGAGCATGACCTTATAGGCCGGCGCGTCCTTGTAGACGTTGAACTCGGCGACGGGCGTCGCGTTTCCGGGGCCCAGCCCCGCCGAGCCCATCGACCATATCCGTTTGACGAGCTTCATGGTCCCGGGGTCCTTCTGTATCGCGAGGGCGATGTTCGTCACCGGCGCTAGCGCGAGTATCTCGACCTGTCCGGGGTATTTCGCGACCGTCTCGAGGATGAAGTCGACCGCGTTTTTGTCCTGGGGACGCCCCTTCGGGGAGATCAGACCGCAGTCGCCCATACCGTCCTTTCCGTAGACGCTGAAAACCGGCTTGTCCTCTCCGTTGAGCGGCTTTTCCGCCCCCGGGAACACCGGCGCGTCCGAGCCGACGAGCTCGAGCGCCGCGAGCGCGTTTTTCATGCCCTGCTCAAGGCTGACGTTGCCCGCGGCGACGGTCACACCGAGGACGTCCGCCGCGCCGGAGCGGACGGCGAGCATTATCGCCGCGGCGTCGTCGCCCGCGGTATCGGTGTCGATTATGAATTTTCTTTTCTCGTCCATGTTTGTGCCTCTCATTTCCCGGGAACGGTCGGCGTCAGCGGTCGTCCGCCTTCCTCGCCGCTTCATACAGAAGCGCCGTCTCGTCCGCGATCGTCGCCGCCGCGTGGATGCCGAGCGAGTTGGTCTCATGGTAATGCCGGTTGCCGAATCTGTCGGTAGAGGTGCTCAGATAAGGCTGAGTCTCATGGAGCACGAAGTCGTTCGGCGGTACGACGTAACCCGCGAATTCGTCCGTATTGCCGAGCACGACGAGGTCCCTGTCGCCGACTATGTCGCACAGCGGGTCGGGATTGATCGCCGGGGATTCGCCCACGGGGGACTCCTCCTCGGACAGGTAGCCGCC
>JAILDS010000168.1 GCA_024689165.1 Clostridia bacterium | reverse complement strand
CGCGAAGATAACGGTGTCGGAATCCGTCTCCTTTTTCAGCGTTTCGAACACCATGCGGTTGATGGACTCCGTCTCGGCGAAACATTTCTGCTGGTACCTCATGTATTCGTCGTATTCCGGTCCGCTGCAGCCGAGGGAATGCCTGAAAAGGTGGGTGTCCGCGACGACGTAAAAACTGAATGGGGTCATGGCCGGTCTCCTTTCTGTTTTGGGAACCTTTTATTCTCCGAATATGCGCCTGTGCTTTTTGAGTATCCTTCCGCGCCGCTCGCGCCCGTATCCCGGGTCGGGCTCATAGGTCTCGCCGTCGAACCTCAGGCACATCCCCTCGCGCGCGCCCTCCGGCAGCGAGCCGACGGGAACGTCCGAGAAGACGCCGTTCTCGTCCTCTATGACGGCGACGCCGCCGTCTTCGATCCTGTCGATCACGTAACGCATTGCTTTTATGCTCCTATGGCGTAGCTGATCCCTTCGCGGGTCAGGCACACCACGACGGTCCCGTCGGTGTCGGTCCGCAGAGTTGTTATCCCGCGCTTGTCGAGTTTTTTCAAGGTCTCTTTATGAGGATATCCGTAGGAATTGTCCGCCCCGCAGCTTATCACGGCAAGGCGAGGTCCGACGGCGTCGAGGAATCTGTCGGACGTGGACGTGAAAGAGCCGTGGTGGCCGCACTTGAGCACGTCCGCCGAGAGCTCGCTTCCTGAGTCGAGCATGTCATTCTCTTCCTCCGCCTCGGCGTCGCCCGTGAGCATGAGCGCCCTGCCCTCGTATTCGACCCTGATCACGATGCTCATATTGTTCAGAGAGTCGTACTGCTTCAGCGGGGCGAGGACGGTGAAGCTGACGTCGCCGTAGGTATAGACCTCTCCGGGCAATGCGTAGGAGGCCTTGCAGCCCTGTTCCTCTTCGATCGCGCCAAGGATCTTTTCGTAAGCAGAAGTGGTCGGGAGGTTTTCCTCATCGATCTCGGGAGCGAGCACAGCTTTGACCCGGAAAGCCTTGAACACCTTCCTCATCCCGCCGATGTGGTCGGAGTGCGGGTGCGTCGCCACCACGCAGTCGAGGGTCTTCACGCCCAGCTTCGTCAGGTATTCGACCACGGCGTCGCCGCCGTCGCGCGTCCCCGCGTCGACGAGCACGAGAGAACCGCCCGCGTGCAGAAGGACGCTGTCGCCCTGCCCGACGTCTATGAAATGCGCGGACAGTCCCGGGAGACCGAGCCCGGCGCTTTCGCCGTATTCGATCGGCTTCGGGGAAGAAGCGTTTTTCTCATACTTGACGATCCCCACGGCGACTGCCGCCAGGGAGATCAGAAGTATGACGATCACGACGAGGATGTTCTGCCTGCTGTTTTTCATGCTCTTTTGCCTCTGGTTTTCTCTTTATTATTTTACCATGGAACGCGGGCAAATAAAAGCACTTTTTTCAGGCAATACCGCGCAGTTTCGCTGTCTGCCGCGCCCGTGTTGCAAAATGGTTTTTTCCGGTGTATAATGGCAGTGATAAAAAATTTTTTTCTGCGGCGCGTAACCTTTTGGTTTTTCCGACACTATATAAGTGGAAACGTTTATATCGCAGGGGGTTGCTGTCGCGAACCGTACCTTGACCCGGACCGACGCGGGTCTTACAATACAGCTGCGTATCCGGCACACAGCCGGCGGTGTTGTGCGAGGGTCCCACCGCAGTTGATAAGATGAAGTCAATAGTATTTTTTAAGGAGTCGATCGGCATGAAAAACGGTTTTTTGAGGACGGTCTGCGTCCTGCTCTGCCTTGCGCTGACTTCCTGCGCAGCCGCGGGCGAGGGGCTTTCTTCGACGGCAGCCGAATACTACCGTTCGCTTCTCAGACGCGGGGAAACGGAAAACGCCGCGTCGTTCAGGGAAGAAAACATCGAAGGGACCGGGCTGGAGCTTGAGTTCCCCGCCACCGTGGATCTGGAGCCACGCCGAGGCTGCTGCATCTATCTTCTCGTCAAGCCCGGCTGTGAAAAAGAAGAGTACGCGCAGAGGGAGCTCGGAGGGGAGCTCATTGAGGAACCGAAGGTCCTTCGCGTGAAATATGATTTCGACCCGCTGACTGATTACAGGAGCTTTAATGAGGCGTACCGCGAGGGAAGAGCCCTGAGCGACGACCCGTACGTGTACGACCTCGTCTGCGTCAGGCCGCTGTCACACGGGCACGTATTGGCCATGATGGACCTTTTTGCCATGGAGCCGGAATTTTCCGCCGTATGGGCGGGCGGCGGGTCGCTTTATGAAAAAGCGGACGGAGAGTTCTGGGTCGAGTACTGGCTCGGCGAGAACTCCGTCGTGCGGGAGGTCAAAACGGAGCTTCTGCCCGGCGGGGCGATATTTCACCCCGGTAACGCAGATATGTCGTATTCTACCGGCGGCACGGAGGTGACCGCCGCCGACGCGCGGCTCATCCTCAGGGCGAGCATAGGGCTCGACACGCTGAAAAAGGGGCTGCAGTTCTGGTGCGCGGACGCCGACGAGGACGGCGAGATAACCGCCGCAGACGCGAGGCTTGCCCTGCGAATGGCGGTCATGCTCGAGCCGTACAAAACGAGGATGATCGAGGCGAACGTCCGCGGTACGGTCGTTGAAACAAAACAGCCCGCGTCCGAAGACCCGAGCGGGGGATTTGTCAGTAAGCTCTGCCGCTGCGGCTATACCACCGACGATAGGATATATGAGAACAGCCTGAACAGGGAGTACTATGGCTGGGGTGAAAAGCGACATCTGCCGGTCTACAGGTTCGACACGCGCGCCGGGCTTGAGGATTTCAGAACGGCGTTCACGGACGGCTTTTCATTCGGCGAGTCATATGACGAGGTCCCCTCGTTCGATTCTGTGTGCCCGGGATATGACGACGCGTTTTTCGCTCAGAACACGCTGTTTCTGATCTATATCGAAGCGTCAAGCGGTTCTTTCCGCTTCGATTTGGACGGGGTCCGGTACGTGACTGACGCGTCTATCCTTCAGTTCGGCGCAAAACAAACGAACCACCCCGAAGTCTTCACCGAAGACATGGCGGGATGGTTCCTGCTGGTCGAGCTTTCGGACGAATATCTGTCCTCGCTGTATATAAACGGATTTGACGCGGTGATTGCCTGATATCGTCAGTCCTGAGATAGGCTTTTTCTCAGCGCGCCGGAGTCCGTAATAACGGCGTTGACCTGCCTGAGCGATCTTTCAAGCGAATCGCGCAGCTTTATCAGGTCGCCGTCGAACCTTTCCTGCTCGCGCTCGACGGCGGCAAGCTTTTTCATCAGCTCCTCGCCGTGCTGTGCGGCGGCGACGTTGCGGAACGACAGCGCTACGGTGTCGAGCACGGCGGCGAGCACGGACGGACCGGCGACGATGACGCCGCAGTCGCGCATGAGCTCGTGGGTCAGACCGTCCATGAGGACAGCCTCGCCGTACAGCCCCTCCGTCGCGAGGTACATCACGGCGTAGGGCGCGGTCTGAGGCGGGGAAATGTATTTGGATATCTCCCGAGCCTGCATGATGAAGCGGCGGCGCAGGGCGGAACAGGCCGCCTGTTCGGCGTCTGCCTCGCCGCTTTCCCTCGCGCCGCAGAGCCTCAGCCAGTCCTCGGCGGGGAACTTGCAGTCGATCGGCAGCATGGCGAAGCCGCCGTCCGCGTCCGGGAGCTTCACGGCGAACTCAACCACTCCGCCTGTGGCGGGGTGGTAATTTTTTTCATACATCCCGGGCAGATAGTCCTCAAGCAGCTCCTCGAGCCGCAGCTCGGCCCAGGTCCCGCGGCTCTTGACGTTCGACATCAGTCGGTTGAAGCGGTCGAGCTCGGTCACGACCATGCCGGAGAGCTGCTTCATCTCTCCCATTGAGCCTGAAAGCTCGCCGAGCCTGCCGTCGAGGGAGCCGCTTATGGCGGCGTTCTGCCCCGCCATGAGCAGGGCAAGCTCGTTTTTAAGCCCCGCGTCGTTCGCGGAGCTTTGTTCTTTGAGTGAAGATATTTCAGCCCTGAGTTCGCAGAGCCGGGCCGCGTCCTTCGACCGCTTCGCGAGCAGAATGACGCAGACGACGACAAGAACAGCCGTCAGACTGGCGCAGACTGAGATCAGGATAAGCTCGGTGGTTATTTCGGAGCGCCCCCTTCTAAGGCAATACCGCACAAAAAGCGTGTGTCGGGTGAGCCGGCGGCGTGCGCACGGAGGTCAGGCAAGCAGCATGTCGCCTATCTTGTATACGTCGCCGCAGCCGAGGGTGATCACGAGGTCGCCTTCGCCGACGTGCCCCGCAAGGTATTCCCTTACCTCGGAGAAGGACTTGAACTCCTTGGCGCAGGGGATCTTTTCCGTCAGGTCGGAGGTGTGGATGTTGTAGGTGTTGACCTCTCTCGAGCCCATTATCGGGGTCAGGACCACTTCGTCGGCTATCTCGAGCACGCGGGCAAAGTCGTCGAGAAGCGTGTAGGTGCGGGAGAAGGTGAAGGGCTGGAAGACCGCTATGACGCGTTTGAAATCAAGCTCCTTCGCGGCGGTGAGGGTCGCCTCGATCTCCGCCGGGTGGTGGGCGTAATCGTCGTATATCTTCGCGCCGTTGTATTCGCCCTTGAGCTGGAAGCGCCTGTCCGCGCCGCGGAACTCCGCCAGCGACGCGACGATCTTGTCAAGCTCCATGCCCATGTAAGAGCATACGGCGATCGCTGCGAGGGCGTTGAAAACGTTGTGTTTCCCGGGCACCGCCAGCTCGACGCGGCCGCGCTCATGCCCGTTGACGTAAAGAGTGAAGCCGTAGCCGCCGAGGTCGTCCCTGTAAAGCCCGTCCGCGCTGTAATTGTTTGACCTGTCGAGCCCGAAGGAGAGCAGAGCGCGAGAGCGGACCGGCTCGACGGCTTTGACGCAGCGCGGGTCGTCGCCGTTGTACACGACGCACTCAGTCGCGCCGGAAACGAACTGCGAGAACGCGGCGGTCAGATTATCCATGGTCTTGTAGACGTCGAGATGGTCGCGGTCGACGTTGAGCAGCACCGCGACGGAGACGGTCTCGTCAAGGAAGGTCCTCGCGAACTCGCAGGATTCTACGACGAGCAGGTCTTCCTTGCCGACGCGCCCGTGGGCGTCTATCGACGGCAGACGGCCGCCTATGACGGCGGACGGGTCGCGCCCCGCGTCCATGAAGGCCTGCGTTATCATGGAAGATGTCGTGGTCTTGCCGTGGGTGCCGGCGACGCCCACGACCTTGCCGAACTGCCGGGTGACCGCGCCGAGGAGCTCCCTGCGCTCGAAGGTCGGGCGGGACGCCTTTGCCGCGACGAGCTCGGGATTCGTGTCGAGCAGGGCGGCGGTGTAGACGACGGCCTCGCTGTCGCCGAGGTTCTCGGGACGCTGGCCCATGTATACAGGGATGCCGAGCGAACGGATCCGCTTGAGATTGTCGGATTCGTTGTTGTCCGACCCGGTGAGGATATACCCTTTTTCATGGAGTATCTCCGCGAGCGGGCACATGCCCGCGCCGCCGATGCCGATAAAGTGGATCCTTTTGAATTTTGACAATGCCTCGTCTATGTTCATGATAACCTCCCTGGCGCCGTCGTCCGCGGCTTTAGAAAGAGCCTTGCGGACGTCCCGGAGCCTCCGACTTGTCAGATATGTACGCGGGGCGAGCCCGCTTCCGGTCGTTTATTCGTGGAAAGCTCCCGGCCGTTCTTTGAACTCGGCGAGCTTTTTTCTGTAATTCGCCTCTGCGACAGAGCCGAACGCGGCGCCGCAGTCAGAACCGGCGAGACCGAGCAGACGCTCTGTGAAAAGCGGGTTCATCACAAGAAGAGGGCCCAGCGTATAGGTCGCGAAAAGGTTGTTGTCGTGAACGCCCTCGAGAGCGCAGCCTTTCATGCAGCCCCTGCCGTTTTCGACGGTCATGAAGGGTTTTTCCGGCGCTGCCGTGAAATTGTCGAACCTGTGTGAAAAGCCTATCACCTCGAGCCCGTCGCAGCTGCCCAGAACGGGCGAGTTGTAGCGGTCGAAAAAGTCCTCGCCGACTCCGAACGGGTACAGCCCGAGCATCCTGTCCGACTTGTCGCCGCAGCGGACTTCTGCCCCCAAAAGGTTCACGGCGTTGCCGGTGAAGAGCATGACGGCCCCGTCGTCCCGCAGCTCGGCAAGCCTTCCGGCGAAGGGAGCAAGCTCTTCGGCGGTCCTGACGAGGTTTTTTTCGCTCATCGAGCCCATATAGAGCAGGTCGGGGCGGCTGTCGGCGAAATATGGCCTGTTCCCCCATTCGGTGAAAACAAGCCTTGCGTCCGGGACGCACTCGCGCAGGTAGCGGACGTTCCCCTCGTCGCCGTAAAGATACAGATCGGAGTATAAGAATTCAATAACCATATTACACCGCCTTATACGTTATTTTACACTCCGCCCGCCGCTTAGTCAATAGGAAAAGCGTCCGCGCGGCGTTCCCGAAAGGCGCAAAAAAGGACGGGCGCGTGTGCGCCCGTCCCGAAGAGGGTCCGTTTTACGGTCCGGTTATGGTTATCGTCGTGTTCGCGGTTATGTTGCTGATGCAAAAGAGCTTGTAGAACGTGCTGTCCTCGGCGCCGGGGTTGATCTGCCAGCCGCCGGTGATGGCGCTGCCGTCCTCATTCCCGGGCGTCCACGTGACGGTCACGAGGTCATCGCCGGCGGTCACAAGGCTCTGGGGAACAGTAACCTTGAGTATGACCTGCGTGTTGCTCAGGACGTTGACCGTCGCGTCGGTCGTATGCCCCTCAAGCACGCCGGAGATGAATTCGAACTGCGCTTCGGGTACGTTGTTGACGACCTTGACGGTATAGGTCTCGGTGAAGTTGTTGTCGATGGCGACGCCGAACAGCGAGAGGATGAGTCTGATTATGCGCTTGAACCATGTCAGGATGTTGCTCATCTTGTTCGACATGACCAGAGAAACGCTGATGAGGATGTTGGTCGTCACGTTGTGGACGGTGAATATCTTGTTGCCGTCCTTGTCGATGCCCTCGGCGGTCAGGATCTCGTCCACGGTCGAGATCTCGGCGCCGGTGTTGGCTCTCTGGACGATGACGACGCTGTTTGCGTCGGAATAATCGTCCTTGAGGATGAGCCTGAACGAGAAGTCGCCGTTATACTGCGTGGCGTAGTAGTTCGGGTCGGACGGGTCGTTCTTGTTGTAGGGCTGGATAGTGAAGCCGTCGCCAGCCGTCAGCGGGATGAGGAAGGTCCTGCGGGAGAGGACGCTGTCGTCAATGCGGACGGTGACGTCGCCCTGATTGGTCGGCACGGAGTAGGTGCCGGCGGAGTTCTTCTTGAGGTAATGGTCCTCGCCGCCGTAATTGGCGATGACGAACATGGTCTGGGCCTCATAGCCCGCGCCGACGACGATGCCGAAGGAATAGTAATTTTTGGACGAGTAGTCGTTCGTGTACTCTCCGTCGCCGTCGGCGGCGTACGCCGGGTCGGAGTCGGAGCCGGGAACGATGACCGTTTCGGTACCTATGAGGTCCCTCGGGTCGGCGTTGCCCTGACCGTCAAGGTAAACGGGGAGGTATCTGCCGGGGCCCGCTTCGTACTCGTTGCCGTAGCTGTAGAGCTCATAGTCGTGCTCGCGGGTGGAGTACAGGTACTGGATGTACGGGTTGTACAGAGCGGACGCGTCCTGGACCGGGGTGTAGATCATCCCGCCGGAGGCGACGGTCCTCGGCAGACGGTTGTTGTCGATGTTCTCGCCGGCCGTGTCGGGGTCCGCGTTGTAGCCGACGAGGAAGCCCTCGTCGTACACCGCCACGAACCTGTACGCCGCGGCGAGCATCGTCTCGCCGTTGGCGTCGGCGACGGAGGCGTAAGCCTCGCGGCCGTCGGTCCTGTTCGGATTATACGGGGTGTGGTCAACCTGCTCGTAGGTCCTCGTGGTATTGACGAAGGTCACCGTGCCCGCGGCGAAGGCGGAATACGGGAACAGCAGCGCCAGCATGAGAGCGGAAAGCAGAACGGCTGTGATCTTCTTCATAGTATGAATCTCCTTGTTAGAGTAAAAGCGGTCAGCGCTCAGCGGTCAGCACCCGGATCCGTATGCTGTCCGCTGACTGCTGACCGCGGAATGCCGTCAAGTCTGACGCTTTATTGGGTTAATGGACTCTATCTTCAACAGAGACGGGACTCAGCCTTCCGCGCCGGTATCCTCCGCGGGCTCGGTGTTGCCGCCGAAGCTGATGCCCAGTGAGCTCAGCGCGTTTGCGAACTGCTCAAAAACGTCCTTGAAGGTGTTGAAAAGCCTCTGGATAAGGTCGATGACGCTCTGGAAGATGTCAACGTATTTGTTGGCGATGACGCCGACGACGATGACCTTGTAGTTGCTCTGTACGTTCTTGATGGTGTACATGCCGGTCTTCTCGTTGTAGCCGAAGGAGTCGTTGCCGTTCTCGAACTGCACGACGCCGGTGGAGCCGTCGCCCGAAGCGGTCGCGATGATCTCATCGGTGGTCGCGTCGACCCACTTGAGGGAGTCGTAAGCGTAGACCCTGAAGTCGCTCTGCGAATAATCGGCGCCGACCTTCACCATGAAGCTGATGGAGTCGCCCGCCTTGACCTCGACTGCGCCGGTGGCGCCGTTGGTCGCCTGGACGGTGTAAGCCTCATCCTTGGAAGGAAGAAGGACGGTGTAGCGGGTAAGACGGGAGGTGAAGTACTTTGCGGGGGCGTTTTTGTAGGCGCTGTCCATGGAGATGGGCTGATAAGACACTGTTCCGGAGGCGCCGACCTTGATGTAGTGGCCGTGATAGTCCTCGAACGAAGTGTCGGTGTAGCCGTCGACGTTGTGGGACGTGCCGGTGTACTGCATCTCCGCGCCGTTGAAGTAGACGGCCTCTCTCGCGTCGTCAAAGCCGTTGGCGCCGTACTTCGCGTTGAAGCTGTAAAGGTAAGAGTCGTTCAGGTGAGCCTTCACGACGATGTACTGGCCGTGAGGGACGTTGACGTAGCCGCCGACGGAGGAGACGCTGGTGAACTGGAAGGACTCGGGGTCGAGATCCTCGCAGACGTCGTAGGAGACGGCAAGAAGGCCCTCGCCGAACTCGTTAGTGTCGGAATACGCCGAAAGGTCCACCCTGTGAAGGAAAGTGCCGTTGTTGACCGTATTGATGTTGGCGGTTCCGGTGACGGTGCCGTTGTTCTGAAGAGTGCCGGAGACGGTGGCGTTGCCCTTGACGACGAGCTTACCGCCTGCGTTGACGATGAGCGTGCCCGAAACGATCATGCCCGAGCCGGAGTTGATCGTCACAGTGACGCCGCTGGCGATGTGGACCATCGCGCCGGACGGGATGGTGAGAGAGCTTCCTTCCTGAAGAGTGAAGTTGGAAGTAAAATCGGTGGTGCGGTTATAGTCCGTCGCGAAAACGATCGGGGCGCAACCTATGAGCATGAGGATGCTCAGAAGTACAGCGAGAGTTTTTTTCATGGTTATTCCCTCCAAATAGTCGGCTGTCGGCGTCTGGCCGCCAGCGGTTAGCCGTTTCTTGTGCTTAGATTATAATCGCACAAAGAGCGCTTGTCAATCACGGAATTATTAACATTGTCAAAAGAAAATCTTAACATTTCAAAGATTTGCACGTTCCGGTTGAAAAACGCGCCGCCAAATGTTAGAATAACGTCCGGGTATTCGCTCATGCGCCCTGAACGCTCCGTCTCCGGAGAAAGCGCCGCAGCGGACTCTTCCCGGGACGGTTCCCGCCAATCCACCGAAAGGACGCCTTGCTGATCCCCGGCGATTCATAAATGAAAAAAATACTGTCTCTTCTCAGACCGTTCAGACGCGAGCTGGTGCTTTCGCTGATTTTTATGCTGTCTTCAACGGTGCTGAGCATGATAACTCCGATAATGAGCAAGAACCTCGTTACGGAGATCACGCAGAATATCACGCCCGACCCGACCTATACGGGGCCGGTCGCCGAAGCGCTGCCGCATGATTTTTACGTCTATTCCGCCGTGATAGTCGCCGCGGCGCTCGTTTCCTGCGTGTTCGGCCTGTGCAACACATATTTTTCAACGGTCGTGTCCACCAACTATTCAAAAGCCCTTCGCTCCATGATGTTCCGCAAGGTCTCGTCGCTGGGGCAGAGCGACATAGACAGGATAGGCGTGGCGTCCCTGATAACCCGCACGACCTCCGACGTCAGCAATATACACGAGGTTGTCCTGACCACGCTGCGCAACGTGCTGTCCGTGCCGGTGCTGCTCATCGGCGGCCTCGTCATGGTCTTCGTCACCGCCCCGAACCTCGCGGGCACCATACTCGCGATCATCCCTGTATTCCTGATAATACTGCTCGTATTCTTCAAGTTCATCTCACCCATGTTCCTGAGGATACAGAAGCAGCTCGACAGGCTCAACCGTATCCTGCGCGAAAAGATCTCCGGCATCAGGGTCATACGCGCTTTCAGGAAGACGGAGGACACGGACAGGGATTTCAATAAGACGAACCTCATCCTCACGGGTTACGCCCTCAAGGCCGCGAGGATACTGTCGCTGCTCATGCCGTTCCTTGTCGTCATAATCTACGGCATCGTCATTCTGCTCCTTTACCGGGTGCTCAAAGGGATAAACGCCCTCGACCCGGCCATAGCCGCCGAGCAGACGAAGATAGCCGAGACGATAGGCAGCCTGACGGCGTTCCTGTCGTATTTCATGATGGTCATGATGGCGATAGCCCAGGTCATAGCGATCGTCGGGTCTTTCCCGAGGGCGCAGGTATCGGCGCGGCGTATAAACACCGTGCTTGAGGCGAAGAGCGACGTCGTCGAGAGCGAGAACCCCGTGACCCCGACCGTCTGCGACGGCTCGGTCGAGTTCAGGAACGTCGTGTTCAGGTACAAGGAAGCAATAAAGGACGACAGGTCCAAGGACAATAAGGCGATAGCCAAGCTGTCGAAATTCATGGGGATAGACGACTCCGACCGCCCCGAAAACGACGCGAACCTTACCGATAAGGAGCGCAAGAAGCTGATCCGGGAGAGGAAGCAGCAGGAGCGCAGACTTAAGGCGGAGGCGCGCGAGGAAAAGAAACGCGCCGAGGCAGAAAAGAACGAACCCGCCGTATCCGGCAGGTCCGCGGACGGCCCGGTGTCGGGCAAGACGGGCTCTTTTGCCGGAGGCATGAGCCTGCCCGGAGGCTCCGCGCCGCCTAAGGGCGTCGCCGAGCCGGTCTACACTCCCGGCAGCGATGCGGACGACGAGATAACCACCGAATCGCGCGCCGCGCTCAACAGCGTCAGCTTCAGCTGCAGGCACGGCGAGACGACCGCTCTCATAGGCGGCACCGGCTGCGGCAAATCGACCGTTATAAGCCTTATTCCGCGGCTTTACGACGCGACCGAGGGCGAAGTGCTCATAGACGGGGTCAACGTCAGGGACATCGCCTTCGACGAGCTTCAGAAAAAGATCGCCTACATCCCGCAGAAGGCGTTCCTGTTCAGCGGCACCATACGCGACAATATCCGTTTCGGCAAGGAGGACGCCTCGGACGCGGAGATCTGGCGCGCTCTCGAGATCGCGCAGGCTAAGAGCTTCGTTGCGGCTCTGCCGGACGGGCTCGACAGCCTCGTCAGCCAGGGCGGCACGAACTTCTCGGGAGGGCAGCGTCAGCGGCTCGCCATAGCTCGCGCCGTCGTAAAGCAGGCCGAGATATACATTTTCGACGACAGCTTTTCGGCCCTCGACCTCGCGACCGACGCAAGGCTCAGGGCGAGCATAAAGGCGTACCTGAGCGAATCGAACATCATCCTCGTCGCTCAGAGGATAGGCACCATCATGGACGCGGACAGGATAATCGTCATGGACAAGGGCTCCATAATCGCCTGCGGCAGGCATGAGGAGCTGCTCGATACCTGCGAGCTGTACCGTTCCATAGCAATAAGCCAGCTCGGATCGGGGGTGAGCGCATGACCCGCAGCGAAAAGAAGCAGATCATGGAGCAGCGGTATTCCTCGAGCAAATACGCCGCTTACCGCAAGAACCCCGACGACGGCAAAAGCAAGGTCAAGAACACCGGCAAAACGCTCGTCCGCTTCCTCGGCCTCATAAAACCCCAGGCTTTCCCGATGAGCATCGTCGTCCTCGCCGCGATAGCGTCGACGCTGATGAACGTTTACACGCCCGACGTCATGGGCGACGTCGTCGACGCTCTGACCGAGCAGGTCCGGGTGCGGCTTTCGGGGCAGCCCGCCGATTTCGGCGCGCTTCTGACGCCGCTTAACAAGGTCGCGCTGTATTTCGGCCTGTCCTCTCTGTTCACGTTCATACGTGAGTGGGTCGCTGCCGGCGTTTCGCAGAAGCTGGTCTGCTCTCTGAGGGAAAACCTCAACGCCAAGCTGTCGCTGCTACCGCTGAAATTCTACGACTCCACCACAAAGGGCGAGGTCATGAGCCGCATGACCAACGACATCGAGAACGTGTCTCAGGGTCTTCAGTCGTCGCTGATAACCGTTCTTACGAACGCCGTCCAGTGCGTCGGTGCTCTGGTCATGATGCTCTGGACGGGAGTGTGGCAGATGACGGTCGTATCGATCGCCTTCGTGCCCGTTTCCGCCGCCATCTCCTTCGGTATCTCAAGACTTTCGAAGGTCTGGTTCAAACGCTACTGGAACACCATGGGCGACCTCAACGGCCATATCGAGGAGATGTACACGGGGCACAACATCGTGCGCATTTTCGGGCATGAAAAAAAGAGCGTCGAGGAGTTCGACGAGATCAACGACAACCTCCGTTACGCAGGGCGCGAGGCGAACATCATTTCCGGCGTCATCAACCCGATACTCACCGTCATTAAAGACGTCGATTTCCTCGGCATCTTCTTCGTCGGCGCGGTCTGCCTTTTCAGGGGCAGGATCACGATCGGCGGCATCACCGCCTATTCCCAGTACTCGTCCTATTTCTCTTCGCCTATAATCAACATTTCGAAGCTGATAAACTCCATCCAGTCGACCCTCGCCAGCGCGGAGCGCGTGTTCGAGTTCATGGACGAGGAGGAGCAGACGCCCGAGGTGACGGAGCTGACGCTCGGCCGCGCCGTCGGCGACGTCAGGTTCGAGCACGTCGATTTTTCATACACGCCGGACAAGCCCCTGATAAAGGACCTCAACATCCACGCCGTGCCGGGCTCGCTCACCGCTATCGTCGGGCCCACCGGCTCCGGCAAGACGACCATAGTCAACCTGCTGATGCGTTTCTACGAGGTCGACGCCGGGCATATATATATCGACTCGAAGGATATCGCGAGGATGTCCCGCGACGAGCTGCGCAGGAACACCGGCATGGTGCTGCAGGACACGTGGCTGTTCAGGGGCACTATCAAAGAGAACATAGCCTACGCCCGGCCCGACGCGACGGACGAGGAGATAGAGCTTGCCGCGAGGACGGCGGAGGCGCATGATTTCATCACGGCTCTCGAAAAGGGTTACGATACGGTCCTCGACGAGGACGGCTCGAACCTGTCGCAGGGGCAGAGACAGCTGCTGACCATCGCCCGCGCCATTCTCGCAGACCCCGCCATACTGATCCTCGACGAGGCGACGAGCTCCGTCGACACGAGGACCGAGCTCAATATTCAGGAGGCCATGTCCGCCCTCATGAAGGGCAGGACGAGCTTCGTTATCGCGCACAGGCTGTCGACGATCAGGAACGCCGACACGATACTTGTCATGAGGAAGGGCACGATAGTCGAGCAGGGCACGCACGACGAGCTTCTCGCGAGGAACGGATATTACGCGAGCCTGTACCTCAGCCAGTACACCGGAGGCATCCCGCCCGAGGAAGAAGAGGCGAGCTGAGAACTGAACGAACAACGCCCCCGCCCTAGGGCGTGCAACTCAGGGATTTAATAGATTCCGAAACGCTCTTTTTTGACATTACTTCTTCAAAAAACAGGGCAAGGCGCCAGCCTTGCTCCTGTTTTTTTCATCGTACTGCCTAAAAAATATCTGTTTCGGAATTGCTTTGCAACTCAAAAAATCGGATTTCAGCGTTAGACGAGGCAACAAACGCAGAAATACTTTATGTATTTCGAGTTTTTTAACGAAGTATTACGCTGAAAGATATTTTTTGAGTCTGTTAAATCCCTGAGTTGCACGCCCTTTCGGCGGGGGCGTATCTCTGTGCTTTTTCAGTCCTGTCTTCCGGCCTGAGCTCCGGCCTCCTCCCGGCGGGCGAGGAGCTCGGCGTACATAAGGTCGCGCTTTTTGCCGCCGAGGTCGTACAGCAGCTTCGGAATGAGCGACAGCAGGTTGGACGCGAACGGCAGCGCGGTCGCCATGGCGAAAAGATAGTATTTCGTCCTGTCGGTCTGCCCGAGGAAGCCCGCCTGCTGGTCGTAGCCCATTTTGTCCATCAGCCAGGTCTTGATCGTCTGCCCGAAGGTGGACACGAACTTCGCCGCGAGGCCCCTGATGACGCTCATCATGCCCTCGTTGCGGTAGCCGTTCTTCCATTCGCCGTAGTCCATCGCCTCGTTGAACATCTCCTGCGGGATGACCTTCCTCACGCCCCAGAACACCATTGCCAGCGTTTCCTGGATGGTGATGGCAACGATCATCGGGACGATCTTTTTGTACAGCCCGTGCGTGACGCCGCCTATGGAGCCGAACAGGAAAACGAGGAACATCAGCGCGTCGCTGCTCATGGCGCCGAGTATCCACAGGGTCCGCGTCTGGAATTTCCGCCGCATCCACGGCACCCACGCGTAGGACGGGGTCGAGACGAAGCCGCCCGGGATGCCGACGATCAGCTTTATCGAAGCGCTGCCGAGGACGTCTATGTAGTAGTTCGTCATGCCGGTGGACAGCGAGAACGAGCCCAGGAACTCGGACAGCGTTATCAGCAGCATGGGCTTGTTGTGGACGAGCGCCCGCAGGGACTGCTTCAGCTGAGGCGGCTCCGGGGTCTGGATTATCCGCTCATGCGCGACGAGGGCGAAATAAAAGGACATCAGCCCCGCCGCGACGGTCGCGAAGCTGCCCATGCCGACGTAGAGCGACTTCATCGACATGGATATCTTTTTATTGTTTATCAGGTCGATGAACCCGCTCATCAGCAGTCTCGGGACATTGTCGCCGAAGGAGAGCACCTCCGCCAGCGTGATCAGCCGCGTCCTCTCGACGGGGTGTGGCGAGATCGTCGCGAGCATCCCGGTGCGGGCTATGCTCCTGAACGTGCCGACGGTCTCGTTGATGATCGATACCGCGAAGAACGCGGCGAATTTGCCCATAGCCGTCTCGTCCGTCGCAGAGAAGAACAGCGGCATCAGCCAGTAGAGGCACGAGCCTATCGTGCCAGGTATAGCCAGCGCGACGAGGTAGGGCTTGAACTTGCCCCAGCGCGTGCGGGTCCTGTCGACTATCCCGCCGATGAGGACGTCGTTGACAGCGTCCCAGATCCCGCCGAAGAGGTCGACGTATTTTTTCAGCGCCAGCGACACGTGCAGGACGTCAAGGTTGAACCTCTCCTTGATGTCGGCGTACGCGTCGAGCGGGAAGGTCTGCGCCACGTCGAACAGAATGTACGCCACGACCTCCCTGCGGGGGACGTAGCGCCTGTTTTCGCGGACGTATTCCATAGCCTCCGCGTCGAGCCGGACGTCGACGGGCCTGTCGGTTCCGGTGGTCATGTGGTTTCCCTCTTCATAAAGTCACTCCGTCTTTGAGGATCGCGATCTCGCGGTATCCGCCGAGCTCGTTTTTCGCAGGTCTGCCCTCCGCGGTCTCAAAGACGAGGCGGGCGAGCTCGTCGACCCCCGCGGTCTGCGCGTCGAGGTCTGTCCAGCCGGGCTTATCCTGCGCGAGGCGGCTGTTCGAGGCGATCTTTATCGTCGGCACGACGGAGCCGAAGGGCGTCCCGCGGCCGGTGGTGAACAGGATGATCTGGCAGCCCGCCGCGGCGAGGGCCGTGGATGATACGATGTCGTTGCCGGGGGCGGACAGGAGGTTGAGCCCGGGCCGGGTCGCCGCCTCGCCGTAAGCGACAACGGCGGTCACCGTGGCGCTCCCGCCCTTCTGGACGCAGCCGAGGGACTTTTCCTCGAGAGTGGTAATGCCGCCGGCTTTGTTGCCGGGGGAAGGGTTCTCGCTTATCTTCTCGCCGCGCGAAATGTAATACCTGCGCCAGGAATTCATCATTTCCGCGGCGGCGTCGAAGACCTCCCGGTTGACGCAGCGGCCCAGCAGTACGGCCTCCGCGCCGAACATCTCCGGTACCTCGGTCATAACGGCGGTCCCGCCCATGGCGGTGAAAAGGTCGGTGAAGCGTCCGACGAGCGGGTTCGCCGTAATGCCGCTCATGGCGTCGCTGCCGCCGCATTTGAGCCCGATCTTCAGTCGGGAGACCGGGACGGGGGTCCTCCTGTCTGTCGCGGCGGCTTTCCGGAGCCTTGAAACGAGACCGACGGCAGCGGCAAGCTCGTCCGCTTCGTCGCGGCAGTTCATGAACAGCACCCTGTCGTGGTCATAGTCGCCCAGCGCGGCGCGCAAAGCGTCGATACCGTTGTTCTCGCAGCCCAGTCCCATTATCAGCACGCCGCCGGCGTTGGGGTGCAGGGCGAGCCGCGCGAGCAGCTTTTTCGTCCGTTCGTGGTCGTTTCCTGTCTGCGAGCAGCCGTAAGGGTGCGTCAGGGCGAAGGCGCCCGTCCGTTCGGCGGCTTTCAGGGCGACGGAGTTCACGCAGCCGACGGTGGGGACGATCCACACGTCGTTCCTTATCCCGACATCGCCGTTTTTCCGCTCGTAAGCGTCTATAACGGGGGGCTCGACCGGCTCCGGGAAGGCGAACTCCGGGCGGTATTCGAACCGCGCCTCTCCGCCGAGCCGGGTCTTCATGTTGTGGGTATGCACGCAGTCCCCGGCGGCAACGTCTTCCGTCGCGACGCCTATGGGGAAGCCGTATTTGACTATATTTTCGCCTGCGCGGATGTCGCGCACGGCGTATTTGTAAAAGTCCTCCGCGCCGATGGCGACGTTGTCGGACGGGTGTATCAGCTTAAGCTCCACTGTATCGCCTCCGCGGCGCCCTTTTCGCGCAGGAGCTCCGACGCGCGCCCGGCGTCGGGCAGAAGGAACGAGACGTCCTCACCCCACAGTCCCCGGTCGGCAGTTATCCGGGCGAGGCCGTTGTCCCGGACGGAACGGACGGCGTCGGGGGAGTCGCTTACGTCGTTTTCTTTGTAATACGTCACGAGCGCCGCCAGCGACAGAGCCGGGATCTTCACGGGGGCGCCTGCTTTGTACAGCTCGCGGGCGGTCGGCAGCACGCGGGCGGTGAATTTTGAGACCGAGTTGAGCGAGATCGAGCTCCAGCGGTGGTGCAGGAACGGGTTGGAGAAGCGCTCGTAAACAGCCGAGGCGAATTCCCGGCAGCGAGGCGAATCTCCGAGCGTCGGCATCGCGCAGCGCCCCGTCCAGCCGTCGAGGAACGCCCTCAGAGCCGGGTCCTTCAGGCTTTCCGCCACAGTCTGTACGCCGCAGAGCATCGAAAGGAATACCATCGAGGTGTGCGAACCGTTGAGCAGCCGTACCTTCATCTCTCTCGCCGCGGCGACATCCGCGTCCCAGATGACGTTCACGCCGCCGCGCTTCAGCGGCAGCTCCCGCTCGAAATCGCCCGCGACCGCCCAGAGGTGGTAGGGCTCCGCGACCGTCAGCAGCTCGTCGCGCTCGCCCGTTTCGGTGAAGATCCGGTCCGAATCCTGCTGAGAGAAGCCCGAGACTATCCTGTCGACGAGCGTCTCGCAGAAAACGTTCTCCGAGTCGAGCCATTCTTCGAACTCTGCGCCGAGCTGCCAGAGCGCGGCGTATTTTTTCACGTATTCCCGGAGCCTGCCGGCGTTGTCTTCGATGAGCTCGCACGGCAGGATGACGAAGCCGCGCCCGCCGAGCCTGTAACGCTCGAACAGAAAACGGGTCAGCTTCGCGGGGAACGACGCCGGCGGCTCGTCGCCGAAGCCGCACGAGGGGTCGAAGGCTATGCCCGCCTCGGTGGTGTTCGACACGATGAAGCGCAGCTCGGGAGCAGCGGCGAGCCCGAGGAATTCCGGAAAGGAGCGGTAGGGGTTTATCGCCCGCGATATGCAGGCGAGAGTTCGGGACGACTCGAAGACCTCCCCGCCGGAGATACCGCGCAGGATGAGTCCGTAACGCCCGGAAACGGCGTTGATCTTCCCGACGTTTATTGAGTCGGTCGGAGAGACGACGACGATACTGCCTCCGTAAAGCCCCTGCGCGTTGAGCGAGTCTATGAAATCGCAGATGAACGCGCGCAGGAAATTGCCCGTACCGAACTGGAGGATGGTTTCTGACATAGCTTATGATACCTGCTTTCGATTATCCGGCAAACACACCAAACCGGACGCTTTGCGAAGCGTCCGTGAAAACGTATGCGGTTTTTACGAAACGAGCATTACTCGGCTGCGGTTTCGTCCTCGGGGAAGAGATATTTCCATATCTTGCCGAGATAGGCGACGATGATCTGAACGAACAGGACGATGGCCTGTACGGGAAGCGGTACAACAAAGCCGTCGCCGTCGCGGTCGAGTCCCTCATTGGTCCTGAGAAGCATGTTTTTCACTCCTTGCGGGTTGATTTATGGCTTAGGCATACGAGAGTCGGACCCAAATCGGTTTTTGCGGCTGAATTTTCGCCCATGCTTTGTCAAATCGCTTGTTAATCCGGCAAGGATTAACCGCGCGACGTTCCTCGCCTGAACAAAAATTCTGTCCGCAAAAACTGCTTCGCACTTTACAGTGAGGATTTTTTGAGGGATTTTTGTTGATGAGGACGCCGCTTGCCTGTCGGCAAGCAAGGAAGAATCGGCGAAAATCACCAAAAAAGACCTCTGTAAAGCGTTTTGGTTCGATTCTCGTATGCCTTATTATAGCGAAGAAATGCGTTTTGTCAATAAGGCGCGGACTTCTTAGACGATTTAAACGGCGATTTTAATCAAATCTTTATTTTAATGGCTTGAAAACGTGCAAAACGTCGGTTATAATGGCACTGTATAAAAGTGTCGCCCGAAATGCGTCCGCGCGCGGAGCCTGCTCCGACGCCGGGCCGCCCCGGGAGAGAAACAGTACAATCATACCGACCATATACGGAAAAGGAGACAACCATGAAGACCATGAAAAAACTGCTCAGCGTCTTCCTCGCCGCGCTCATCCTCGTTATGCCCGTCTCCGCGGGCGTATACGCTTTCGCGGCGGACGCGGACCTGAACAGCCAGTACGACGAGCTCGCGAACTTCCTCAAGGTTGAGTGGGTCCGCACGCTCGACCACTATCAGATCAAAAACGAGAAAGCGAGCAGCTCGACGGAGAGCGTGCTCAACGACGACGGCAGCGTCGAAGAGTATGAGACCGAGGGCTTTTCGTCCACGGCGCACTCTTTCGTTTACGTCCACACCGTAAAGGCGACGGACGACACGAACAACTCCATCCTGAAAGCGGCGAACAGATTTTATACCATATTTGAAGCTATCCGTTCGACCGAATACGGCACCGGGCTGTACTCTCCCGACCTGCTTTACAAGGAGGTCGTCTCGCAGCTCGACACCCGCTTCAGCGGGATGGACGTCAACAGAGTCTTCGTCGGCGGCGAGACTTATAACGTGCCCTACAAGGTCTTCTATGACGAAAGTGAGAACGAGTACGGCTTTGTCGACAACTACGGCAAGCTCGTGTCCTTCGGCACGGAGCAGGACGTCGAGAACCACAGCGCCGACTATTCCTACGCCGACCTTCTGAGGTACAATCAGCTTCTCGCCGACATCCTCGATGGGTCGTACACTTCCGACGTCGTTGCGCTCACGGAACGCAACATGCCCTCTGAGGAGAACAACTACAGGATCCCGTCCGTCATCCTTACCGACGAGCGCCTTCCGTTCCATCATGAGGACGCGAAGAGCTTCTTCAGCTACGCGACAATCATCCAGTACTTCCTGGGCAACGCCACGCTGATCAACTCCGGCAACTGGTTCCACAGATTCTACTTTGTCGACACCACCGACCTTGATTCCGCGATCCTCGCCTACCATGAAACGGTCAACTCCGCCCTCGACGAGGACGACGATCCCGTCTACGGTCTCAACGACGACTGGAACGGCGGCTTCGACACGATAACGGCGGTCTACGGCATACGGTACGACAGGACCTTCGACACCGAGACCGGCACCAAGGCCCAGTTCTCGTTCGACGCGGACAACTCGATCGCTACCCTCGCCTCCGAGGCCGTTGCGTACCTGCCCGAGTACGCAGACGCCATCAGCGAGGAGAGCAACTATTCCTATTTCGTAAATAACGCGGATTTCAACGCCCACGGCGGCAGGGCCGCAGGCCTGTCCGTCACCACGGACACCGACGCCGCTGCGGCGAGCTACAACTTCCTCAAGCTCTGCTCCACCGAATACGCCGAGGACAACCAGAGCTTCTGGAGCCTTATCGATTCATGGAAGCAGTCGAACAACTACGAGCTTGCCCACGACTCCGCCGCCACGACCTTCACGAGCCGCTACTACGCTCTGACCAACTACAACACCGGCTATCACGCCGACGTGCTCAACGCCGTTTTCGGACCGCTGCGCATGGGTTCGCTTGCGAACATGGCGCAGCTGGCGCAGCCGAACTCGACCTATCCCACAAGGATCGTCCGCGCCAATGAGACGGACGGCGGCTATACCGTGAACGACGTGCGCATAGCCGATTTCATCGAACGCTTCGACGCCCTGATGGAAAACGAGGAGCTCGGCGCGACCATCCGCGAGTTCCTTCCCACGACGAGCGCTATGTTCCTGCACTCGAACGTCTACGGCCAGGGCTACAAGACCCCGAAGGAGCTCGTGCAGCTCTTACTCAAGAGCAAGCTCTATACCGGCGGCATAGTCAACAAGCTCATGGAGCTTCTCTACCCGATGATCGCCAATCTGTTCGAGGAGACCATACCCAACTTCGTCGAGGACAAGGCGAGCGCGCTTTCCGGGATCGCGAACAATCTTATCAACAACGTCATCAACGACAACCACGTCTACTTCAGGCCCAGGCTCCTTGCCGAGCACGTTATAGCTCCCGACGGCTCGGGCGATCTCGGTTCGTCCGTACCCGCCAAGTTCCAGCAGGTCCACGACGTACTCTACGCCGCCGGCGACAGCTGGGACAACGTCGACTGGGATCTTATGGACTGGTATCTCGACGGCACCGCCGAGGATTTCCAGAACGCTCTTTCGATAATGCTCTTCGGTCTGCGCACCGTGCTCGCGGTCGCGTTCACAACGCAGGACCTCAATACCATAAGCATTGGCGTAGGCTCTCTCGCAGCGCACCTCTTCCTTGACGAGCTCGAGGGCTACAAGAAGATAATCATCCCGCTGTTCAAGACACTCGGCCTTACCGAATACTCGAACTACAATGCGAGACCCTACAGAGCGCGTACCGGCAACGAAGAGCAGGACGACCTTACGGGCGATACGCCGATAGATCTTTCATGGTGGCACACCTCCCAGGGCGGCAGGTATCTGAGCTACCAGATGTATATCGAGCACGCATACCTCAGGTGGGGCTCCATCAACAGCAGCGGCAATTATGAAGGCGACAGCAGATACAACAACGGCAACCGCGCCGTCAACGCCAGGACGTCCATCATCAACGACGTGCTCGGGCCCATCATCTCATGGCTCGAATACACCGTGCTCGAGGACCCGCTGGGCTCTATCTGCAAGCTCCTGCCCAACCTTGCATATCTTGTCGGCAAGAACGTCAAGGTCAACGGCAATTACGCCACCTACAATGTCAACGAGATACTTTACGATATCCAGCTCGAGATCGGCTTCGGCGCCCTCGGCCCCTGGTCGGGCGACGGCCTGCGCCTGAGCAGCCTGCTGAAGATGAGCTTCGACTCCGTCGACGACATACTCACCAGGTTCGTCAAGATGACCTACGACACCGGCGTCGAGGAGGTAAGCAACAACACCAAGAAGGTCGTGGCCTACGGCAATTCCGACAACTCGGTGGTCGTCCTCGGCGGCTCCGACGCCTATGAGGCAAATCCGACCGCGTACCCGAACAAGCTGAGGGACAACGTGTGGGTGGCGGTCAGCCCCGACAGCGATGAATTCAACGCCAACACTCAGGCGCACCTGGGCAGAAGCGCGGAATGCACATTTGAGTACGTCGTCTACGACACGACAAAGGTCACGTACAAGCTGCCTCATCTCCAGGACAGGAAGCTCATCGAAATGGGCACGCCGTACACCTCGTCCAGCGAGTTTTTCGGAACGCTTTCGGTCAGCGCGACGCAGCAGGGTATGGTGCTGCTGTACGTGCTCCGGTTCCTGTTCGGCGCCCTGCAGTACAGGTATCTGTCGCCCGACAACAGCTATCTGCCGACAACGACGACGTCCTGCGGCGAGCGTGCGGATATCGAGAACGCCTACATGAAGTACGGCCTGCTCCAGTGCTTCGGGCTCGACCCGCAGAAGGTCCTGTTCTCGGGCTACACCATCGGCGATTTCGTATACAATATCAACTACCACGCAGACGACGCCATCTGCGCGCTGTTGATGATCTTCTCGACCAACGAGCACGGCAGTCTCGGCGCCGGGACTGCGTATACATACCCGCTCGACAGAGTCAATTACTACGATGAGATACTCCTGTCCGACACCATCAACCCGGACAAGACCTTCGGCAACGCGGTCGAGTACTCCTCCGTCTGGACCCGCAAGGACGCGAAATATCTTGTTGAGAACGTCGGCCAGCTCATTGACAACGTGCTCGATATGATCAAGGTCAAGGGCCTTGAGGGCGGCATAAACGGCCTGCTCTGCAACCTCGCCAACCAGTACGTCAACGACACCTACGCCGGGCTCCTGCTGTCGCTGGCTCTGGGCAACGTCTATAAGCTTACGAGCGAGATGTTCGACCTTGACAACATCGTTCGCAACGTGCTCTACTCCGACATGTCCACCGCCTACGCGGCGCAGCAGTTCGTCGCCCAGGTCAACCAGCGCATGGGCACGAAGTGGGGCGTGTCGCAGAGCCTCGTCCAGGCCTCCGATTTCTATAAATACCTGTCCTCCACGGGCGTTTCCTCCTGGGGCGACGTGTTCTACCCGGTCGAGTACCGGACCAACGCCGACGGCACGTATGTTCTCGACGGCGACGGCAACAAGATACCCATTCCGGTGATGGTCTACGCCACCAATTCCGACGGCGAGTATATCTACGACGCCGACGGCAACCACATCATGGAGGAAAAGACCCGCTACATCTATGACGATGAGGGCAACATCCAGTACGGTCCTGACGGCATGACCCCGATCACCGAGACCATCTATGAGCATTCGATAGCCACCTGGCAGCAGGCTACGCAGGACTACTGCGAGACCAACGGCATCGACTACGTCTCGATGGGCTTCATCAAAGTGATCAAGGATGAGTCCGGCGCCGTTACCGACATCGACAACCCCTTCCACGCTAAATACAACGGCAGGGTCATCAGCGTCGAGGAAGGCTTCGACAAGAACGCCGACCTTTCGACGATCGTCTTCAAGTACAACCTTGAGATCTTCGAGAGCATCCTCTGCGCCGTTCTTTCGCCGCTGTCCGTCGTGTTCGACTTCCTGTTCTACGACAGAGACCTGTCCATCTACAAACTTATCAATATAGCCTCCTACGCCGGCTACTACTACTCTCTCGCTCCGCTCTGGGACGCTCTTGACGCGCCGGCTGCCAGCTATACCGAGGTCTACGCCAACACCACCGCCCTGAAGTATTCCGGCGGCGAGCTCATCACCGACAGCTCCAACGCCAACGTGATGAGGGGCAACAGAAACTCCATCTACTACTTCATCGACCCGCTGATCCAGCTTGCAGAGGAGCTTATCGACAACCCGATCGAGGAGCTGCTGTCGAGGATCCCGAACCTGATGTTCTTCATTACCATCGGCGGTCTGAATACGGTCATAAACGACCTTGTACATCCGGCTTACGTCCTGCTCGACGCGGTCAAGCCCATCTTCAACGCCTACGACCTTATCAACGGGCTGCTCGCCAACCTGAACATCGGCGGCATGGACCTGAACCTTGCCGTCCCGCTGGACATCGACGTCAACAACCTCCTCAACTCCCTGCTCGAGTCCAATATCGGCGGCTCCATAACCGTCTACACCGATTCCGAGACCGGCGCACAGCTCAATCTCGCGCTGCCGTACATCGACCTTACCACCCTTTGCGCGGGCACACTCAGACTGAAGACCTCCGTGCCTCAGAACAACAGGACGGATATGGTCATCGTTGAGTCCGGCGGCGGCGCCGACCTCTTCACCGCGGCGTTCAGACTTGTCACGCAGGTCCTGTTCATGACTAAAAACGCGGACAACCTCTGCGACTTCCTCACCCAGCTCCGCCACCTTGACGGCTTCGACGACGATACGCTCAGGGTCGTGGTCTACACGATCCAGGCCTTCGCCCAGGAGCACATGGTGCCCGACTACGTGATGAAGTATATCGTCGAGATCATGCGCAAGATCATGCCCACCACCAACAACCTTGCCATGAAGTTCAACAACGTCGATTTCGCCCTGCAGGATCTCTTCACCGCGCTCGCGGCGGGTATCACCAGCGGCGATATGACGACGTTCAACAACATGCTCAACCAGCTGAGTATGTACGGCACCGGTTCCGAGATCGGCGGCGCAGTGAGCCAGGGCTTCAACCTCTTCCAGTCGCTGCTCGCGTTCTTCAAACGCCTCTTTGCCTTCATAGCCTCGATATTCGGGAAATAAAACCCCGACGGCCTCGTAAGGCAACGTGTGAACATTGATCCCGTCCCGTACGCCTCCAAGGCGTACGGGACGGTCTGTTTTCGCGACAGCGGAACGAAATAAAATCGACTTGACAAAAATTAAACAATATGTTAGACTGAAAAAGACCTGATAGGAAGCGGCAAGCCCGCTGATTGCAAGGCCGCGTCAAGATCTCCGGATGGGCTCAGCGCCGACCGATCGGACAAAGCGCAGCGCCCGGGAGCTTGGAACGCAGAATGCAAGCCGCGTCCTCAGGGACGCGGTATTTTGATTTCGGAGGATCATTATGGAAAACAGAGTCGCTGTCATCAGTATCATCGTCGAGAAAACCGGCGACGTCGAAGCCCTCAACGCGCTGCTGCACGAATACGGCGATCATATCGTCGGCAGGATGGGCATACCTTACCGTCAGAGGGGCGTGAACATCATCAGCGTCGTTATAGACGCGCCGCAGGACGACATCGCGGCCCTTGCCGGCAGGATCGGCGCTCTCGCCGGAGTGAACGCGAAAACCGCCTATTCCTGCGTGCAGGACTGACGTGGGCGCGTCCGCGGAAGCTCTCGCCGAAAAGCTCATAGCCGACGGCAGGCTCGAACGCGAGGAATATGCCCCGCTCATAGACGGCAGGACGCCCGGCATAGGCGAGCTTCTCCGGCGCGAGGCGGTAAGGCTCAGGAACGAGGTCTACGGCGCCCGCGTCTTCATTCGCGGGCTCATAGAGATCAGCAGCAGCTGCCGCAACGACTGCCTGTACTGCGGGCTGCGGCGGAGCAACAAAAACTGCGAGAGGTACCGCCTGTCCGCGGAGGAGATCATCGCCTGCGCGGACGAGGGCTACGGGCTGGGCTTTCGAACCTTCGTACTGCAGGGCGGGGAAGACCCTGCTCTGACGGACGGGTTCGTCTGCGGAGCCGTCGCTGAGATAAAACGCCGGCACCCGGACTGCGCCGTTACGCTGTCGCTGGGCGAACGCTCCCGTGAAAGCTTCGAGCGCCTGAGAGCCGCCGGGGCGGACAGGTACCTTCTGCGGCATGAGACCGCCGACGCCGCGCACTACGCGAGGCTCCACCCGCCGGAGATGTCATTTGACAACAGGCTGCGCTGCCTGAAGGACCTGCGTGAGATCGGCTTTGCCGTAGGAGCGGGGATGATGGTCGGCTCGCCGTACCAGACGCCGGAATGCCTTGCCTCGGATCTCGCCTTTATCGGGGACTTCAGACCCGAGATGTGCGGCATAGGTCCCTTCATCCCGCACAGGGACACGCCCTTTGCCGGTTTCCCCGCGGGATCGGCGGAGCTTACCTGCTTTCTGCTTTCCGTGATCAGGGTGATCTGCCCGACGGTCCTGCTGCCCGCCACCACCGCGCTCGGCACGATACATCCCCGCGGACGCGAGCTCGGGATAGAGCACGGCGCGAACGTGGTCATGCCGAACCTCTCGCCGATCGCGGTAAGGAAGAAGTACGAGCTTTACGACAACAAGATCTGTACGGGCGAAGAGTCCGCTCAATGCCTGGAATGCCTCGGCGATAGGATCAGCAGCGCCGGCTGCGAGATCGTCGTAGACAGGGGCGATCCCGTTAAACCGTTTTGCGGCTGATAGAGAAAGGAATATCCATGTATAAATACGACCCGAAGTCCCTCTGCGCGGACGAATTCATCAACGACGAAGAAATAAAAGACACTCTGCGCTACGCCGAAGAGCATAAGAACGACCTTGAGCTCATCGACGCCATTCTTGAAAAGGCGCGTCCGGGCAACCTGACCGCGCCGGAGCACGGGACCGCGCTGACCCACAGAGAGGCGTCCGTGCTGCTTGCCTGCGAGGACCCGGAGCGCGTGGCGCGCATATTCGAGATCGCCAAAGAGATAAAGCAGGCCTACTACGGCAACAGGATAGTCCTTTTCGCGCCGCTGTATCTGTCGAATTACTGCGTCAACGGCTGCGTTTACTGCCCGTACCACGCGAAAAACAAGCATATCCCGCGCAAAAAGCTCACGCAGGACGAGGTGCGCGCCGAGGTCATCGCCCTTCAGGACATGGGCCACAAGCGGCTCGCCATCGAGGCGGGCGAGGACCCCGTGAACAACCCGATAGAGTATATACTCGAGTGCATAGACACCATTTACGGCGTCCACCACAAAAACGGCGACATAAGGCGCGTCAATGTCAATATCGCCGCGACGACGGTCGAAAACTACAGAAAGCTCAAGGAAGCGGGCATAGGCACGTATATCCTTTTCCAGGAGACATACCACAAGGAAAGCTATGAAAAGCTCCACCCGACGGGCCCCAAGCATAATTACAACTATCACACCGAGGCGATGGACAGGGCAATGGACGGCGGCATAGACGACGTCGGCCTTGGCGTGCTGTTCGGGCTTGAAATGTATAAATATGAGTTCGCGGGGCTCGTCATGCACGCCGAGCATCTTGAGGCCGTGCACGGCGTGGGACCGCACACTATCAGCGTCCCGCGGGTGAAAAGGGCGGACGATATCGATCCCGACGCGTTCGACGGCGGGATCTCGGACGAGATGTTCGAAAAGATCATCGCCTGTATCCGCCTTGCGGTGCCGTACACGGGCATGATCATCTCCACCAGAGAGAGCGAGAATGTCAGACGGGCGGCGCTGCAGCTCGGCATCTCGCAGATAAGCGGCGGGTCGAGGACCTCCGTCGGCGGTTACGCTGAAAAGGAGCGCCCGCACGACACGGAGCAGTTCGACGTCTCCGACCAGCGCACCCTCGACGAGGTGGTCCGCTGGCTTATGGAAAACGACCATATTCCGTCATTCTGCACCGCATGCTACCGCGAGGGCAGGACCGGCGACAGGTTCATGAGCCTTTGCAAGAGCGGCCAGATACTCAACTGCTGCCACCCGAACGCCCTGATGACGCTCGCCGAGTTCCTTGTGGACTACGCCTCTGCTCAGACGAAAGAGCTCGGCTGGGAGCTGATCAAAAAGGAGCTCGAAAAGATCCCGAAGGAAAAGGTCAGGCAGCTCTGCGCCGAGCATATCGCGGACATAAGGGATTCCAACGGAAGGGACTTCAGGTTCTGAATCATGGGTTTGAATGACGCGCCCTCCTCAGAGAGGATACATATCGGCTTTTTCGGGCTTATGAACGTCGGCAAGTCGAGCCTTATCAACGCCCTGACCGCCCAGGAGCTCTCGCTCGTCTCGGACATACCGGGCACGACGACGGACCCCGTCAGGAAGGCCATGGAGCTGCTGCCGCTCGGTCCCGTCGTTATCATCGACACCGCCGGGTTCGACGACTCCGGCGAGCTGGGCGAAAAACGCGTCGAACGGACGAAAAAGACCCTCGGCGAGACGGATATCGCCGTGCTCGTCACAGAGGCGGGAAGGGAGCCGCTCCCCGCCGAAAAGGAGCTGCTCGGCCTCTTTGAGGAAAAACGGCTGCCCTTCGTCGTCGCTCAAAACAAGGCCGATCTCGCCCCGTCCGCCGCCGCTGCCGATGAGAAAGGCGGCAGGACAGTCCGTGTAAGCGCCGTGACGGGCGAGGGGGTCGAAGAGCTCAAGCGCGTCCTCGGCGATTTCGCCCGGGAGTGGGAACAGGACCGCAGGACGCTCGTCGCCGATCTGCTGTCACCTTCCGGCTCCGCCCTGCTGGTCGTTCCGATAGATGAGAGCGCGCCCAAGGGCAGGCTGATACTGCCGCAGCAGCAGGTGATGAGGGAGCTGCTCGACCGTCACCTGACCTTTTCGGTCTGTCAGCCCTCGGAGGTCTCCCGGGCTCTCGACGCGCTCGCCGTCAGACCCGAGCTCGTGATAACGGACTCGCAGGCGTTCGGAGCTGTGTCGCGGCTTGTGCCGGAAGAAATAAAACTGACGTCCTTTTCCATCCTTTTCGCCCGGTACAAGGGCGAGCTTTCGCTGTTTGCCGCCGGGGCCGAAAAGCTTTCGGAGCTGACGGACGCCGACAGGGTCCTGATCTCGGAGGGCTGCACTCACCACAGGCAGTGCAACGATATCGGCACGGTAAAGCTCCCCGGGTGGATAAAAGAGTTCTGCGGAGCCCGCCCGGAGTTTGAGTTCACCTCCGGGCGCGGGTTCCCCGAAGATCTGTCGCCATACAGCCTTATCGTCCACTGCGGGGGCTGCATGCTGGGCGAGCGCGAGATGCGCAGCCGCCTTGACGCCGCCGCGGCGCAGGGCGTGCCGGTCGTCAACTACGGCATGGCCATCGCCCGTATGCACGGGATACTGAAAAGAAGTCTTGAACCGTTTTCTCTGTGACATGCGCTTCGCCGCGAAATAAAGAGGCTCCCGTTCCGGTCTGCCGGAGCGGGAGCCAAACGTTTATGATAGGTACAGGGACAGTTACAGGCCCAGAGCTTTGCGCAGAACGAGTCTTGCGTCCTGCGCGGTGAGCTCTCCGTCGCCGTCAAGGTCGCCCTTGATGACGTGGGTCTCGTCAAAAAGCTCGAGCCCTATGGCGCAGCGCAGAACGAAACGGGCGTCGCCGGCGGTGACGTAGCCGTCAAAATCGACGTCGCCCGCGCCGGAGGAAGCGCCGGAGTAAGACAGAGCGAGCTTGAAAAGGGTCGTCTGTACGGAATCGCCGATGCTCCAGGAGGCGAACCACGTCAGCAGGCCGTCGCTCGTGAGCACGGGGCGGCAGTCGCTGAGCCTGATGTCCGTATCGTAATGGATAGGGGAGAGGGCGGCGCCGTTGCCGTCGATGACCTGCACGCAGGTCCTTGTCCCGCCGCCGGGCGGGGTCTCGTCCCAGAACACGGCGAAAGCGTCCGTGTCGAGAGCTGCGATCTGCGGCGTCGAAACGTAGACGGCGGAGCCCTCGGCGTGGTTCGTCAGGTATTTAACGCTCGTGCTTTTTAGGCCCTTGTCCGTGACGGTCACAAAAACGTTCTTCTGCCCGTTGCAGTTGTAGGTCAGGGCGTTCTGCGCGACAGACGCGCCGGCTATCAGGCAGTTGTCTTTTGAAAGAGCGAGCCCGCCGATGGAAACGCCCGTTGGATCCGCGCTGTATTTGCCGCCTATCGGGAAGACGAGAGCGAAATCTATTGCCGTGACGCTCTGCCCGGCAACGGATCTGACGAGCGTGACGGCGCGCGGCATCGCGTCCCCGTGGTCGGCTCTGAAGATGTATGTGCCGTCCGTTGAGATGAGCTGGTTGAAGGAGTGCGAGACGTAGCCGTTCTGGGAGACGCTGCCGACGTCGTAGAAACCCCTCTTGTAGGTCATGGTGGGGATGGAGACCACGAAGGTCATGTTCGCCTGATGGTTCACGCCGTCGATGGCGTACATGTAGTGGCAGGTGTGTATCGTCAGCTCATCCTCCGCCTCGGTCATGGCGCATGAGCCGGCGGTGAAAACGTCGCTGCTGTTCGCGCCGCGCACGGAGCACGCGGCAAGCCTGACCCAGCCCTTGTCGTATTTGACGACCCTGAGCACCTCAATGTCGCTCCGCTCGCGCTTGTTCGCCTGCCCCCAGACGATGAAATTGTAGTTTTTGCCGCAATAGAACCCGCCGAAGTACGACAGCTCCTCTTCCGCGACGAATTGCCGGACCTGCGTTCCCTCCGCGTCGAACCCGCGGGCGACGAAGCCGGTCCCGGGTATATACTGGCAGACGACCGTTCCGGAGGAGTCCTCATACACGTACGAATTGACCGGGTGAGAGAACGTCGAGTAGTCGTTGTTGTAGATATTGGCGGCGTAATCCGCGTGAAGAACCGTAACGGAAGAACTCCCCGCCGCGAGACCGCGCGGGGAGGGAAGCATCACGGCGAGAGCGAGCGCTGCCGCGATAAGAACGGTCAGAGCTTTCCTGCCGGGTTTTGTTTTCACAGATATTTTCCTATGAACTCGTCGAGCTTCGAGTCGTAAAGGTCGGGGTTGGTGGCGTAGCTCTGGGCGTGGTCCGCGCCCTCGACGATAAGCAGGTCCTTTTCGGCGGAGCAGGCTTCATAAAGCGAATAGACCATCCCCGTCGGCACAAAGTCGTCCTTCGCGCCGTGTACGAAGAGGATCGGCACCTTTGAGTGCTTTACGGAATCAACGGGGCTGACCTCTTCATAATCGAAGCCGGAGAGAGCCTTGTTGAAGACGTTCGTCGTCGGGATAAGCAGCGCGGGCGGCACGTGCGCGCCGGTGAGGTTGTGCGAGAACTCCTCTTTCATGGTGGTGAACCCGCAGTCGGATACCGTGCAGATCACGTTGGCGGGCAGGTCGTCGCTGCCGCTCATCATCATAACGGTCGCGGCGCCCATTGAAACGCCGTGGAGTATGATCTTGATGTCAGCGCCGTAGATGTCGATGAGATATTTGAGCCAGTCTATGGAATCCCGGGACTCATAGTAGCCGAAGCTGATGAGCGTGCCCTCGCTTTCGCCGTGCGCCTGATGGTCGACCAGCAGAACGTTGAAGCCCTTGTCGTGGTAATGCTTGACGTACTGCCTGAACTCGTTCTTGCCGGTGCTCCTGTAGCCGTGAGCGCAGAAGACGAATACGTCGGAATGCTCCTCTGCGGGGTAGAGATAACCGCGGAGCCTCATCCCGCGGGAGGAGACGATATCTATCTCCTGCGGGTCCTGTTTGTCGAACCATTCGCCCCTGACGTCCCTGAGCTCGCCGTTTTCATCCGCAACGGCGGAGGCGTCGTCGGGAGCCTTGTGGAGCTTCCACCAGGCGTCGCCGATCACCTTAGGAGCCCTTGCGCGGCGGTTCATGACCTCGTAGAAAACGAGCCCGACGGCGGCGGAGCCGGCGCCTATGACGCCCGCCAATATTTTTCCGGTTCTGAGAATACCCATACTGTTCGCCCTTTCATTATAAAATCTTAAAACAGTATCGCATTTTTTGCGATGCTTGTCAAGGCGATTGTTGCTGGCGTATTTTTATTTAAAAAGTGCATACATTGATTTATTGTTTTATGCAGACTGCTTTCATTAATTTAAAAAGCACCGTTATTGTTTTGTCTGCACTTTACTAATAATACCGTTTGTTATAGAGTAGTCGCATCAAAGAACAACTGCCGGAGGTAAAAATGAGTTCCGAATTCATCCATTACAGCGGCTACGGGCCGCGTCCCGAAAACTACATCGCCAAGCCCGAAGATCAGACGATGTACGAGTTCATGCTCGAATGCAGCGACAAGATCATCCGCGACCACGGCGATTATACCGCGTTCGTCAACGTAAAGTCCGCGACCTCGGTCAAAAAGGTCAGGTCGGACGTTGAAAAGGTCGCCGCGTTCCTCGCTCACGAGGGCTTCGGCGAAGGCGACGTCATCACCGTGTTCCTTCCGACCGGCGCGCACGCCTTCCCGGTGCTGTACGCTCTCAACAAGCTCGGCATCATCGCGAACATCGTGCACCCGCTGACCCCCGCCGCGGAGCTCAGGCAGATGCTCGCCGATACGAACAGCAAGGGAATGTTCATCCTCGACAGGCTCTGCAAAGGCAAGGAGGATATCATCAGCTCCATGTTCACGGTCGTCTGCTCTACGAGCGACTACGTCCGCATGCCGCTGAAGCTCCTTGTCAAAGCCGACGACAAAAAGAACTCCGTTCCCGTTTCCGGCGAAAGAGTCCACTATTTCGCCGACGTCATGAAGAGCTCGTTCCCGGCGGTCGATACCGTGCATTTCCCGGCGCGGGACAACGCCGTTTACCTTCACGGCGGCGGCACGACCGGCAAGAGCAAGACGGTCATGCTGTCGAACTACGCCCTCAATTCGCTGGCTTACGGGCTGTATCTTCTGGACAGGCCTCATGATTACGGCAACAGCTACACGCTCGCCGTCCTGCCCATTTTCCACGCCTTCGGTCTCGGCGGCTGCCTGCACTACGCGATGTGCAACGGCTACAGCGCCCTTCTCATGAGCAAGTTCGACGCGAGAGAGGCGAACGAGCTCATCAAAAAGTACAACGTCGTGGAGGCGCTCGGCGTACCGCTGATGTTCAAAAAGATGTTCGCGGAGGACAACTTCGAGAACAAGGGGCTCAAAAACGTCCTCTTCTGGGACAGCGGCGGAGACTTCGTTTCCGAGGAATTCGTCGAGGAGTTCGACTCCGTCCTTGCAAAGAACGGCTCGCGCGCGATGTTCTCAAGGGGCTGGGGCCTTACCGAGCTGTGCGCGGTTTGCACCTGCAACAACTATTCGTACTACCGCAAGAATTCCTGCGGTCACGCGCTCGAGGGGCTCGAGCTTGCCGTATTCGACGAGAACGGCAAAAAGCTCCCTGCAGGCGAGGTCGGCGAGATCGGCGGCAGGGGCGCCACCATGATGAACGGCTATCTGCCCGACGGGACCGTCGAGGGCGACGGCTTCTTCATCGACGAAAACGGCGAAAAATGGGTCCTTACCGGCGATATGGGCTATCTTGACGAGGACGGCTACCTGTTCCTGTCCGGCAGGAAGAAGAGGATCATAATCATCGCGGGCTACAACGTCTATCCTGCGACCGTCGAAGGCAAGATCGAGGGCCTGGACTTCATCCGCGAGGTATGCTGCGCCCAGGCTTACGACGGCGACAAGCCCTTCATGCGGATGTACGTTTCTCTCAAGGAAGGCGCCGACCGCAAGGAATGCCTCGACAAGCTTGAAAAAATCGTCGAGACGGAGCTCGAGCAGCATTCCCGTCCGAAGGAGATAGAGATACTCGACGCTCTCCCGAGGACGAAGATGGAAAAGATCGACTTCCTCGCCCTGACCGAGGAACCCGGCAGAAAATAAGTAAAATATGCGTTAAGCGGGCTTCACGGCCCGCTTTTTTCTGTTGCAATAGCGTGAAACAAAAGATATACTGATTTACGGAAGAAAAAAAGGAGGGCCTTGTCCATGAGAAAAAAGATCGTTTCAGCGGTGAGCCTTATCGTCGCGCTTGCTTTGATTTTCCCGGTATGCGGGGCTTTTGCGGCGAACGTCCTTCTCGGCGATATCGACGGGAACGGTTCGGTCGAGCCCGCTGACGCAAGACTCGCTCTGAGAGCTTCCGTCGGCCTTGAGACCATTTTACCCGGCACTCCGGAGTTCACCGCGGCGGACGCGGACGGCAACGGGGTCATCGAACCCGCGGACGCGAGGGCCGTGCTCAGGTCCTCCGTTGCGCTCGAGCCTCTGCCGGAGGACCCCGCCGAGGCGATCGCGCCGTCCGGGAAGACCGATACCGCCTCCGGCTGGGAGGCGTACGACGAGCTGATAGCACGCATCAAAGCGGAAACCGACCCTGCGGAGCGTACCGCTCTTCTGCGCGAGGCGGACGATATGCTCGCGGCGACAAACTGCGTCATCCCCATCTATCACTACACGGGCAGATATCTTCAGAGCGTCGGCGTCGGCGGTATCTACGCCACCCCTTACTCGACGATGTATTTCATGGGCGCCGACAAAACGGGTGAGCTCAGGGTCTGCATCGCCACGGAGCCCTATACGCTCGACCCCGCCCTGACCGACTCA